>VXNF01000041.1 GCA_009840735.1 Acidimicrobiia bacterium
TCGATCTCCTTCACGAAGGACCGGACGAAGGCTTTGGTCTCGGTGAGTTCGCTGGTCCGGAGAAACTCGCTCATGTCGGCGGCGAAGGCGGCCACCATGTCGGCGCTGTCCAGCAGTTCCCTCCTCTCGGCCAGCACGGCCCGGGCATCCTCGGCGGCGGCCTCCAGTTGTTCCCGGCGGTGGCGGTGTTCCAGGATGCGTTCCGAGGCGTCGGCCATGTCCAGGTCGGTGCTCTCCACGAAGTGCCAGATGCGGTCCAGCTTGCGCTTCACATCTTCCAGTTCCGCCTCGATGGTCTCCAGTCGTTCCCGCTCCTCTTTGGCGACGCCGTCCATCTCCTCGTCCACCAGCTTCACCAACTCGCGGATGTTGGACTCGGTGAGGATGTTGTCGCGGATGTTCTCGACGATGACGCTCTCGAAGTTGCGGGCATTGAGCCTGGGGGTGTGGCAGGCGTCCTTGCCCTGCTTGAGGAGGGAGTGGCAGACGTAGTAGGTGTATTTGCCGCCCTTGGCCTCGGCGGCGGTCATGGCCTTGCGGCAGGCTCGGCAGCGGGCCAGGCCACTGAGCAGGTAGGGGCTGGCGGCGCGACGGGGGTTGGTCTGTTTCGGGGCGCGGGAACCAAGCAGTTTCCTGACCTGCCGGAACTCCTCTCCGGTTACGATGGCGGGGAAGGCGTTCTCCACCCTTACCGGCTGCTGTCCGTCCCGGCTCTTCTGGCCCCAGACGAGAGTGCCGGTATAGGCCTCGTTGTTGAGCATGTTGTGGATGGTGGTCTTGATCCACTTCTTGCCGTGGGAATTGGGGATGCCCTCGGCATTGAGGGTCTTGGTGACGTCCAGGACGCTGTTGCCGCTCAGCACCATTTCGAAGACGCGGCGGGCCACGGCGTCGTGGGGCGGGTCGAGTTCCAACCTGGGACGCCTCTTGGCGCCGTCCTGGACGTGGATCTTGCGATAGCCGTAGGGGGCGTTGGTGGAGACCCAGAAGCCCCGGGAAGCGGCCTCGCGCATCCCCCTAACGACCTCTTGAGCTAAATTTTCGCTGTAATATTCGTCCACGCTCTCGATGATGCCCTCCAGCAGCCGGCCGGTGGCGTTGTCCTCGGCCTGCTCGGTGATGGACACCACGCGGATGCCCTTGCGCCGCAACTGGGCCTTGAACGCCACGGCGTGCTCCCGCTTGCGGGTGAATCTCGAAAACTTCCATACCAGAATCTCGCGGAATGGGGCTTCCGGCTTGGATCCCGCCTCGATCATCTTGCGGAACTGGGGGCGGTCGGCGATCCTGCCGCTCTCGGCCTCGTCCACGTACTCCCGGGCCACGGAGTAGCCGTTGTTCTTGGCGTAGTCCCTGAGCGCCCGAAGCTGGGCGGCCACCGAGAGGTCCACGTCCTGACGGTCGCTGGACACTCGGGCGTACAGTGCCGCTGGGGTCGGGTCAGTTCTATCATTCATTGAATTCACCTCCTTGAGCATCTTCGTGTTCGGCCTGGCGGGAGCGCCGCCGCATCCTTTCCTTCACGCGCCACTCCCGCTCCTCCATGTACAGGCGGATGGCCTCCCGCAGCAGTTCGCTCACGGTGCGCTCTTCTTCCTTCGCCGCCTGGCGCAGGTGCTGGGCCTGCGGCGGGGGCAGAGAGAACGTGATGGTCTCGGTGTTCCTGGATATTATGGGGGCCATGATTGCTCCTTACGCCGTCCATTATATCACATTGTCTTACACTCTATCAGCGGGTAATCCGCCTCCGGCCTGCCGACTGCCGAAAATTGCAAAGGGCAGCCCAGTCCGCGGACCTGCAACATTTCGCAACCTTGCCATCTGTTGCACGCAGACAAAGGAATGGTAACGACTTCCCTTTTTACAACCGTGGGAAACCCCGGGAACGGCTCCGTTGGTTCCATTGGACACGGTTCTTGGCATCTTGCCCCCACCAGTCAGCATCCGTGGCTGGGAGCTTGTCGCTGGCATTCGTACCTGAATGGCGTACCCGGCGGGTGGTGTGAGTCCCGCTTGTGCTGACGGCCTGACGTGTCGGCTCTGCAACGGATTGCAGTGGCGGGGACGTAACGGGAGGTGATGGCCGCAACTTGCGGCAAAATTGTCCATTCGTGGTTGCGGAGGCGCCCCTACAGGAAATCCACGGCCCAGAAAGATTGTATTTGTGAAACTCGGTACAATGGGGCCAGCGGGGCCCGGTCCAGCGGCGGGTGTTGGGCATCGCGCCCCTTCCCCAGGGCCGACCTTGACCCTTGAAGGCGCTGTCGCACCGCCCGGCTCACCCCATGTCATCGCTCTGGGACGCTGGCCGGTCAGACCAACGGGGATTGCTGCCCCTGGCTGCGGCGGCGACGGGGAGCCTGCCGGAAGGTGGCCGGTACGCCGCCACGCGGATAGGCGACGCTGGTTCCAGATAGTACATCCTCAATGCTCAGGACCTGGAGACGAGGGCACTGCTGGTCGGGGAAGTGTACGGGAGTGTAGATGCCGGCGGACAGGGCCTCCTGACGCATGGGCGCCGTCGGCGGTTGCAGCGTGACGAACACGCCGATCTCCGCCTTCTCCCGCTCCATGTCTTCCCTTGAGCGTGGCGATCATGCCCCGGTTCACGTGGCCGCTTTTGACCTGCACGATGATGCGCTTGGGCCGGCCGCTGTTGTCGTCGAAGAAGTTGATGTAGCCGTCCACGCCGGCGTCCGCGCCGCGCCGGCGGTCGTTGGCCGGCCGGGCGTCCACCAATCCCAGGGCCCACCACTCGAACTGGTAGCGGTCCTGATCGGCCAGGGCGGACGCGCTGGCGGTGTCCGTGGGCTGGCCGACGACCTCGTAGGGCCGCAGCTCGTCGCCGAAGCTGTCCCGCAGCCGGTGGCGCACCAGCGTGATGGCCAGGTGCGTGACGTCGATGCCGATCCACCGGCGGTTGAGCCGCTCCGCCGCCACCGTCGCCGTCCCGCACCCGCAGAACGGGTCCAGCACCACGTCCCCCTCGTTGCTGCTGGCGTTGATGATCCGCTCCAGCAACGCCTCCGGCTTCTGCGTGGGGTAGCCCAGCCGTTCCCGAGCCTGCGCCCCGATGGGCTGGATGTCCGTCCATATCGATTGGGCCGGCATCTCGGGGTTCGATTCGTCCAAGTATCGCTTTCGTTGCGGAACCCTTCCATTGGGGGGCCAGTAAACCAGACCCATTTCGTCAAGAATATCCAGTTTCTGCTGGCTGGTCAGGCTGTTGACATCTCCGGTGCCGGATTGAAGGGCCACCGATCTGGGCACCGCCCAATGCCGTCCCACCTCGGTTGGGTTTACTCCACGCCACGGCTCACCGGAGTCGCCGTGGCGGACCCCCGCTCCGGTCAAATCGGAAAGCCGGTACCGGCCATTCTCGTCAACATGCCTGTAATACCTTTCCACGTAGCTTTCATCGTACTTCTGATACACCTGGTTCCAGGTGTAGGTTGGCGATTTGCTGTAGAAGAGTATCGTGTCCTGGTTCGGGCCGTACCTGCCCGCGCTGTTGTGGGCCGATGTCCGCTTCCAGGTGATTTCGTTGCGGAATTTCTCCGGCCCGAACACCGCATCCAGCAGCAGCTTCAGATAGTGGCTCGCCGTCGGGTCGCAGTGCAGGTAGATGCTGCCCGTGGGCTTCAGGACCCGATGCAGCTCGATCATCCGCTGGGCCATCATGGTGAGGTAGGCCATCATGTCGTTCTGCCCCAGGAACTGGCGCAGGGCAGACAGCAGGTTGCCGGCCTTTTCCGGCCCGTTCGTCACCACGTCCCGGAAGGCCGTCTCCGACTCCCAGCCCCAGTGCCAGGTGTCCTCAAAGGCTGTGATCTGCGCCGCCGATTCCTCGCCCGAGCGTTCGCGGAAGAGCACGTTATAGGTGGCGTTGGAGTTGAAGGGCGGGTCGAGTAGATGAGGTCGACCGACTCGTCGGCCACGTGCTGGCGCAATATGCCCAGGTTGTCGCCGAAGTAAAGCTGGTTCTTCCAATCCGGAACCGTCATTTCCAGAACCGTCTCAATCCGATGATGGCGAGTATAGCATTCGGCCTCTCACGTCATCACGGGTCAATTCCGGCGCGTCATATACGTCAGACGCCGGCTGGTGGCACTCCAGCTACCGAATCGGTGGGGCAGACCCGTCGCCGGATCTGCACCAGAATGCCACTCCGCCGGGCTTTTGGGGTCTGACAAGGTGGGTGACGCTAAAATCAGGTTTGGTCAAGGTGCCTTTACCGGAAGTCCCTGGAACGGGTTCGCGAACAAAGTTGCAACCTGCCCGGGTGGTGATTGGTCAGCTGTTGGCAGGCCACGGGAGGGGCGGGTACTATGGCTCACGCTATACGCCACGCCGGAGCGGTGGTGGGGTTGCCCGTGGCCGCCGATGGCACAGGCGATTGGGAAGTCTTGCAGGTGAGAGGAACCGGGAGGCCGTGCGGCAGTTGCCTCGTTGACCCGCGCGGAAGGCGGCGCGGGCGCGTGGAGCCGCCCGTCAGCCGCTCCCCTGCAGCCGGCGCAGTTCCTCTTCCAGCTCCCGGTTGCGGGCCTCGGCGTGAACGCGACCTTCCCGCTCACGCAGGCGCGCTTGCCGCTCGTCCTCCAGCGTGGGGATGGGCCGTCCCGTGGACGGGTCGTGCATGACCAGCCGGCCCGCCTCCCACCGCAGGTCCAGGTTCAACGCCCGGCTGTACCCCTGCAACACCCCGCTGGGCAGTTCCCGGATTTCAATGGCCTCGTACCGCCCCTCCACCAGCACGTCCCCGGCCAGCTTCGCCCCGTGATGCTCTCCCGTCTCGTCAAAACGCCAGTATTCCAGGATGCCCAGGGACTCGTAGTAGTCCCGTTTGTCTCCTACGTCATTCTCCCCCGTGCTCTCCGACGCCACCTCCAGTACGAAGTCCGGCGCCTTCCCCTGCTCCGACACCACGTACCCGTTGCTGGCCCGGTAGGCCTCCGGGTCCACGCCGAAGGCCACCAGCAGGTCGGGGTACCGCGCCCGTCGCCTGTCGAAGTCGGCGTCCGGGGCGATCCAGTGGTCGGCGCCCACCAAGGTCGTGTCGTAATTCCCCAAGTGCACCCGCAGGCTGTTGGACAGGCCCCGGTGGAAGAGTTGGTCGTATTGCGTCACTTCGTCAGGCTCGCGGTCGGGTATGTCGGGCAGCCGGAAGCGGCCCGGGGCCCTGGGGATCTTGCTGCTGGTGTTGGCGGTGGTCATGCCGAACCTCGGCGGGTCTAGCGTTGGGATCTCGGTTGGCGATGGTCTTGCTCGTTGGGGGCATTATACCCCCGCCGGCGCCGGTCGGGTAGACCGGCGCTATCCCGCATTTCACGACAAGCTCACCGTGACGGCGACCCTGCCCGGCGCCACGCCTTTCCGGCGATGGCTGACCGTTCCAGCCACCGCCAGCGTGCTGGCGGCTCCAACGGCGCCACCGCGTTATTTCGGGGACAGGGCGTCGCTACGTCGCCGCAGGTGGGAGCGGGCGATGATCCGGGCCAGGATGCGCAGCCCCTCCCGTACCTGCTCCCGTTGCTGGGGCGAGTAATCGGGTATATCCCCCTGTGCTGGCGGATTGGCGGCAATTTGCTTGCGCCGTCGCCCGGCGGGTTGATTCCCTCGGCTCGGCTTTTGCCGGTGCCGGTTCCCCTGATTGGCTTTCGTCATGTGCCTCCGTTTGGCGCGGCCTTGCCGTTGGAGCCGCCGCCCGGTCCTTCTCCGTCGTTTCCGTCTGCCCGGTCATTGCGGCGGGCCTCTTCGGTCGGTTCATGGATTTCATTGGGCAGCACGCTGGCTGCTGGCGACGGTGGCCCGCCGGCTGCCCTGCTGGAATCCGGATTGACCATGGTCATGGCTTTCCCTCCCTGCCTCTCGTTGGCTGAAGGCCTGGCGGAGACGCTCCGGCGCCGCCAGAGAGTGTGAACAATCAAAGCCCGCCGCATAACCTCGCGTACGCCCCCACCTTCCTGTGGGGGCGTGCCGGGCCTTACGCCAGCGGCCCCTCCCGTGGTGTCATTGGGGTGTACAGGAGTCGCGTCCGGCAGCAGAAATGCAAGTCAGGACGTTTTGAACCTGGAATCGGGGGAAATCGGCCTTCTACCGGACCTTTCCTGTTAACGGTTTTCGTAAGGACCCGTTCCAAGCTCCGGGTACATATCGCCTACCTGAAACGTGCATTTTTGTCCGAGGGGAAATCGAAGGCCGCGTGCAATCGTCCTACCTGAAACGAACATTTTTGTATGGGGAGGCGGGAACATGACGACGGAGACGCCGGGCATCCACCGGAGCGAGAGCATCGAGGACCTGCACCACCTGCGGCTGATGGCCCTGCTGGACGAGCTGGTGCGCGACAAGGGACCGCGCCAGGCGGCGGCGGACCTGGACGTGGACCACCGCACCCTCACCGCCAGCCTGGAGAGCGGCCGGCTCACCCGTCGGATGCGGGTGGCCCTGGACCGGGCGCTGCTTGACGGGGCCGGGTCGCCGGCCCAGGAGCAGCGGCAGCGAAACGACCTGCTGGCCGGGCGGCTGGATAGGGTGGAGGAACTGGCCGGGGATACCGGCATGAGCCTGGCCGCCGTCCAGGGTGAGGTCGAAGCTCACGGCCATGCGTTGCGGAACATCGAGGGAAGGCTGGCGCAAGTGGAAGTCGGAAGGGACCCGCCGGGTTCGACCCCTTACTTCATTCCGTCCCAAGGGCCGTCTCCGCCGCCGCGCCGGCCGCGCCGCGAGTTCCCCGAACTGGCCACCCTGGAACCCGCCGCTGACGACGAGCAGGTCTTCGGCGACGCCTGGCCCTTGATCCAGGAGTGGCGGGTGCTGCGGCAGCGCCACCCCCACCGGGGCAAGGGCCTAGACTGGCTGCGGGAGGAGGAGCGGCTCATGACCGTGGAACTGGCCCTCCTGGAGGACCATGGCCTGACCCTGCCCCCTCAGGACTATCCCCTCACGGGCCTGGACCGCAACAACCAGACCAACTGGCGCAGGACCACCCTGGCGGAGACCCGCCGGGCCCGCAAGCGGCGGGAACGGTTGCGGTGGCCGCTCCGGGCACTGGCGCTGGCGCTCCGGCTGTGGCGCAGGTAGGTATCTGCCCCGAAAGGTCCGGTTCCAATCCGGTTAACACTTGCCCGGTGGGGCGCGCACGGCCTACCCAGGGGCGTCGTGAAGGCCGACAATATCTGCGTTGTCTGGCTTTTCCAGTGTTTCCCGCCGTAGAAACCTGGGGGTCCCTCCCTCAGCCCGGGTCTTTGCCGCAAGGCCGGCCCACGAGGGAATGCTGCCGACCCGGAGTGTTCAAGTCCTCCGCAGGCAGCGCGGGCCGGTGGTTGGAGTGCTCAATCCCTTCTTCCCCGGCCTTGTCCAACGGGTTGGAGTGTCAAGCCCTTCTCCCGTTGGGCAGTCCGGCGGCTGGAGTGTTCAAGTCCTTCTTCCGCCGGGCGACGTTCAGCGGCCGGGAGCTGATCCCTCCCGGTTGCTGGACACCCGTCCGCTGGCCGGAGTTGATCGCTCCTGCCGACGGGCGGCGGGTGCGGAGCGATTGATCCCGCTCCGTTCCCAACCCAGGCTGTGGCGTCTGCGGGTTCCCCTCGCGGCGCCCCAGCCGGAACCCAAACCCTGCCGGGGCAAAGTTGCCCTGGTAAACGTCAACAACCACAGCGTCAAGGAGGTGCTGAACCGAAACAACACGGCATCCCGGATTCCCCTGCCACACGGCTAACCCGGCGGAGCGGCTGACGCCCTTCGCCCTGCTCTCGTCTTGCCGCCGGAGTAGATAGCTAGCTCCGGCGCGCTCTACAAAGCTGCGGTGTAGCTGCCCAACCACGGCAGCCACCGCCGCTGCTTCCACTTGCCCTGGCCGGTCATTCCCCAACGACGGGCAGGGCGCTTACTGCCGCAACACTGTTCCCCCTGGCCCGGTCGTCGAACAACACGTGGCCGCCAGGCAGCCTGCTTGCGCCCTCCTCGCTCGGGTGGCCCCTGCCAACACCGGCAACGGCGGCCGGCTCGGGCGCGCTCCCAACTCCCGCAACAACCTCTCAGCGCTACTGCTCCTGACCGTGGGCGACCTGCGCCCGGCCGTCGGGCTGCACGCCTGCGGCATTCACTCTCATCCGATCCAAGGAGGTTTCAGTATCCCCAAGCCCGTCGCCCTCCCCGTGGGGAGCGGCGGCAACTGCGGCGGCCTTGTGAGCCGCCACTGACAAACGAACCCCCAACAAGTTCAAGTTTGCACACGAGCGGGGCCGTTGCCTTCCGACCGGAAGGAGGGCGGCCCCGCTCGCTGCGTTTCGGAGGAACGAACATGATCGCCAACAGCGCCAGTATCACCATCGACGCCAACGCCAATTTCCACAACGACCCCAACGCACACGACGATTCCAGGACCCACGGACAGATTCCCAACTCCGGCGCCGACGCCGCCACCGGCCGGGCCGAGTCCCCCCTGGCCGTCGCCGCCAGGGAGCGCGGCCTCAACATCAAGGAACTCGCCGCCCTCATGGGCGTCGGTCCCTCCCACCTGTCCCAGGTCGCCCGGGGCAAGAAGAACCTCACCCCCTTCATGCGGGGCAAGATAGAAGCCGTCCTGGGCTGGGTCCCTCCCCAGGGCGTCGTCCACCGCCAGGGCGGCGTGGTGCATGGCGGACAGAGCACCTACCTCCGGGAGCGGGCCCGGGAACGTGGGATGACCCTGCGGCAGGTGGCGGACCGTACAGGGCTGACCTATGGGTACGTCGTCCAAGTCAGCCGGGGCCAGCGCAACCTGAGTCCTGCTGCCCAGTCCCGGATGGAGACGGTGCTGGACGCTCCGGTGAAGATCGAGGCCGCCCAGTGTCCCGCCGTTGACCCCAACGCCCTGTGGGAGCGCATGGACGCCCACGGGTGGTCGCAGAACGAGACGGCGCGGCGGGCGGACATCAGCACCGGGATGCTCTCCCAGGTAATGAACGGCAAGCGCACCCCGTCGGGGGACCTGCTGCGGCGGCTGCACGAGGTGCTGTTCGCCCCGTCGTCGGCGGAGTTGGTGGCCCCTGTCGAGATGAAGGTCATGGCCTGGAAGAAGGGCGGGAAGAGTGGCGTGGTCATCCGGGGCGCCGGCGGGCCACGGAGCAGCGGCAAGCCCGGCGACGGAACTATCCGCGTCGGCGGTCGGGTTCCCTGGGGCGCCGAGGTGCAGTTCGCCTACACGACCGGCTATGACTGCCACGGGCGGGTGTCCGTCAACCACCTGGTGGACGAGCGGGGCTGCTCCGCCATGCTGAAGAAACCGTCGATGACTGGATAGAAACCTGGGCCGGTTCAGGGTGGACGCAGCTGAAAACAACCGGCTAGAACAAGGACCTGACCGATGCCAGAATCTCCACGGTTTTGGAATCGGTCA
>VXNF01000067.1 GCA_009840735.1 Acidimicrobiia bacterium
GGACACACTCTCGATCCCCGGCGGGCAGATCATCATCTACCTCGCCGTCGCCGCCGTCGCCGGCCTCGCCAGCGGAGTCCTGCCCGCAGTCTGGGCTGGCCGCCTCAAAGTCCTCGAAGCAATCGGCTACGAATAGCCCACCCAGTCTCCTACAGGCTGATTGCCGCGGGCTCGGCGATCCGCCCGCGGTGCTCGCCGTCGCGGGTTTCCGTCTGCTCGCCACCACTGCGTCGACGGCAGTCTTGAGGTTCTCGGCCCCATACTTGTGGCTATGCCCGTTGCGCCGAGGCTGTCGCTGAACCCCCGCCGAGCCGTGGCCGTGGGGCTCGTGGGGGTTGCCGCCGGGGTGGCCCTCGTGTGGGGGATGAGCCGCCTAGCCAGCACGGGCGACGTGGCGGTGCGGCTCGGCGACGACACCTTCGAGGCCGGCGACCCGACCGAGATGAGCCGAGTCATCGCCACCGACGGTCCGATCCTCTACGCAGACGCCGCCGGCGGGCGGCGCGACATCTGGCTGCAGCACCTCGGGGCCGACCCGAACGCCGGCTGGCACGCCTTCGACGCCCACCGCCCGGGCGCGGGCCGGGAATGCACCCTGCGGTGGCAGCCCAACGCCGCCGTGTTCACCGACCCCTGCGACGACACCGTCGTAGAGGCCCACGGCGAAGGGCTACCCGGCTACGAGGTCCGCATCGAAGACGGTGCCCTGATCGTCGACCTCAACGCCGTCGGCAACTGAGGGCACCCCCGTCGCCAGAGTCGGGCGGCGGATGTCGTGATCCTTCTCGCAGGTCGGACTGCGAACGCCACGGTGCTCCAAATCCGAAAGCCGCAGTGATCGAAATCCGAACGTAAACTGCCTCGGATTGCGAAAGTGGCTGCTAGCGTGCCGCTGATGGCTCATGTGGCGCTCGTGGCCTACGAGCCCTGCGCGACAGCCTTGGGGACGGGTTCAACACCGGGATCATCCTGCACGCCGGCGCACTTCAGCCCCTTCGTCACTCTCCATCCAGAGGACTAGCTGGTGCCGCCCCCCGAAGGGGCAGCCGTCTCACGACGTCTGGCAGTTGATTGAGCCGAGCGCGTCAGGATGACACGCCGCGTGTGCGAGCTATCGGTGGGCCCAGAGTCGGCGTCCAGCGGCTTCGGTCATTCTGATCGCTTCGGATCAGGGAATTCTCCTTCAACCGGCAGCACCTCCCAGATTGCACCGAGTAGCTGAACCGGTCGGGGCCGTGGTGCGCTGGAGTTGGGTTACTCTGCTGCCTCCCCGTGGCTCTCGCCGTTGCGGGTGTGGTGGACGGCGGGCTGGCCCGGTGGGGTTTGCTCTGGGCGCGTGGTCAGGGCTTCGAGCAGTTCGCTGAGACTGTCGATGGGCACAGCTGGAACGCCGGATCGCTCGGTTCGCTCCGCGCCTCCGTAGACGAGAGCGGTCTCAACGACGCCGGGGATAGTTTGCGCGGCGCGGGCGAGTCTGTCGAACCATGCCCGATTGAGGGTCGCCCCGGCCTTGATCTCAATGACCACAAGGCCGTCTCCCCGCTCGTACAGCAGATCGCATTCGAAGCCGGCGCCGGTCCGCAGAAAGTAGAAGTCAGGCAGCAGGTCGCGGTTGTGGCAGTGCTTGACCGCTTCGATCACTGCCGCATTCTCGAACAGCTGTCCCCGGTACGGACTGCTCCAAAGGTCCTCCGGTTCCTTGATCCGTACCAAGTGACTCGCCAGACCGACTTCGACGAAGTACAGCTTCGGTGACTTCGTGATCCGCTTGCGGATGTTCGCGTAGTACGGCTCGAGGCGGAAAATGATGTCGCATGCCTCCAGCACTCCCAGCCACTTCGAGATCGTCGTGTGCGCCACGCCGGTGTCCCGGCTCAGGCTCGACAGGTTGACGGGCTGGCCGACCCGGCCGGCGAGCAACCTCACAACGTTCCGGAAGGCACGAACGTTGGAGATCCTGCCGAGTCTGAGAATGTCGCGCTCGACGTACTCCCGGTAGTACTCCTCGAAGAAGCGGGGAGGATGCAGGCCCTCGTCGTGCAGGCGCGGCATGAACCCCGAATGCAGGATGTCGTCAATCCCCCCAGCAGCGCCTGCGAGACGACGTTCCGCCAAGGTGAACGGCCACAGGCGGAACAGTGCCGAGCGACCGACGAGTGACTGGCTGATCGTCTTCGTCAACCCGAACTGCTCGCTGCCCGTGAGCACGAACCGGCCGTTCCGGCGATCCGCGTCCACGATTACCTTGATGTAGGACGCAAGCTCGGGGACGTGCTGAATCTCATCGAGGATCACACCGTCGGGGTACCGCGCCAGGAAACCTCGCGGGTCGACCGTGGCGGCTTCCTGCTCGTCAGGGGCCTCGAGGTCCACATATCGCAGATGCGGGAACGCTTGGCGGGCCAGGGTCGTCTTGCCGGACTGGCGCGGACCGGTGATCGTCAGAACCGGATATTTGTTGAACCCGCGCCGCAGCTGCGGTGTGACTTCACGCTCGATCATCGGGACACTCTCTTGTGACCGTGCAATCTGAGTGTACCAGACACAGATTGCACGGTCGCTGCCCGGTGTGGGGAGTGCGGTGGCCGCTTATGGGGCGATTCGCTCCAAGGGGGCCCAGGCGACCAGGAGGCGCTTCTCGCCCGCTTCGGGAAAGCGGACGGTGACTTCGGCCCCCTCACCGGACCCGGAGGCGTCCACCACCACGCCGACGCCCCAGGCGGGATGGCGCACGTCGGCGCCCACCGGCAGTTCCACCGGCGCCGAGCCGCCCGGCGGCCGCGTCCCGGCGGCCGCGCCCCCCAACGCACTGTCCACCTCGGCCTCTCGCCTCGCTGTGCGGCGCTCACCTAACCGGGTCGCCCCGGCAAGGTGACGCGGAACAGCGGACCGGCCAGCGTGATCTCGGCGCGGGATATGCTCGCGCCGACCAGGCACCTCCCGCAGCAACTCGGCGGGAATCTCCTTCAGGAACCGGCTTGGAAGGGTGTACTGCCGACTTCCCCAGACGAGGCGCCGCTCGGCGTCGCTGAGGTAGAGGCGCTCGCGGGCCCGGGTGATGCCCACATAGGCCAAGCGGCGCTCCTCGGCCATCTCCTCGGGGTCGTCCCGCGCCTGCTCCCGAGGGAACATCCCTTCCTCCAGACCGGTCAGGAACACCACCGGGAACTCCAAGCCTTTGGCGGCATGCGCGGTGAGCAGAACCACCTGCGACTGATCGGAACCCAGATCGTCGGTGGGCGACACCAGGGCGGTCTCCTCCAGGAACTCTCCCACCTGCTCGTGCTCGCACGCTCCTTCGAGCAGAGTCGACAGGTTCTCAAGCCTGCCTTCCGCCTCCAAGTCGCCGCCCTCGGCATCCTCGTGCAGTTCCTCCAGATACCCGCTGCGGGTCAGCAGGAATTCCAGCACCGGCCCAGGACCCGCGGCGAGCCGTCCGGCAGCCTCGTCCAAGAGGGTCACGAAGCGCTCAATGCCCGCCCGCGCCGCGCCCGGCACGCCCGCCTCGGCGGGCCGCCGCAGCGCCTCGCTGAACGGCAACCCGGTGCTCGCCGCCCAGGCGTCGAGGCGTTCCACGGAACGGTCGCCGACACCGCGCCGGGGCACGTTCAGGACCCGCTTGAGGCTCACCTCGTCCGCGGGGTTCACGACGGCGCGCAGGTAGGCCACGGCGTCGCGCACCTCGCGCCGTTCGTAGAAGGCCACCCCGCCGATCACCTGATAGGGAAGGTCAGCGGCGTTCAGGGCCGTCTCCAGCGCCCGGCTCTGGGCATTGATCCGATACATGACGGCGACGTCGCTGAGCGCGCGTCCGTCGGCGGCCAGTCGCCGGATCTCCCGCACCACCCAGCGGGCCTCGTCGTCCTCGTCGGCGGCCCGGTACCAGATGATCCCCTCGCCCCGCTCGGCCTCGCTCCACAGCCTCTTGGGATGGCGGTCGGCATTGTTGGCGATCACCGCGTTGGCGGCGTCCAGCACGGTCTGCGTGGAGCGGTAGTTCTGTTCCAGCAGGATCACCGCGGTGTCCTCGAAGGCATCTTCGAAGTCCAAGATGTTGCGCATGGAGGCACCGCGGAAGCGGTAGATGGACTGGTCGGAGTCTCCGACCACGAAGACGTTGCGGTGGCGTGCCCCGAGCACCAGTACGATCTCGTTCTGCGCCCGGTTGGTGTCCTGGTACTCGTCCACGAGGATGTGCCGGAATCGGTCCTGGTAGTCGGCCAGCACATCGGGGTGCTCGCGGAACAGGCGCACCGTGAGCGTGAGCAGGTCGTCGAAGTCCACGGCGCCCGCTCGCAGCAGGCGACGCTGATACTCGGCGTAGACCCGGGCGGTCTCCGCGAGGCGAAACTGCGACTCGGCCGCTGAGGCGGCGTAAGCCTCCGGGCTGACCATGTCGTTCTTCGCCGCGCTGATGCGCCCATGGGTGGCCTGGGGGCTGCTGCGGCGGGTGTCGAGACCGAGGTCGGCCATGACGTAACGCGTCAGGCGGACCGAGTCGGCCTGGTCGTAGATGCTGAAGCCCGCCGGGTAGCCCAACCGCTTGGCCTCGACGCGCAGGATGCGGGCACAGGCCGAATGGAAGGTGCGCACCCACATTCGCTGCGCCACCGGCCCGACGAGGTCCACGACGCGGGCGCGCATCTCCTCGGCGGCCTTGTTGGTGAAGGTGATGGCCAAGATGGCGAACGGCGAGACGCCGCGGTCGGAGATCAGGTGGGCGATGCGATGTGTGAGCACCCGCGTCTTGCCTGAACCGGCGCCGGCGCTGACGAGCAGCGGACCGCCCTCATGGCGCACGGCGTCGTGCTGGGCGGGGTTCAGCGGCACCATCGCCGGCACCCTACCGGTGGGCGCTGACAGCACCCTGCCGCCAGAGTCCGGCGCCCGATGCGGGGAGCCGCGGGGCTCGGCGGTACCATCGGCCCCGTGACCGACCCAGCCGATCAGCCCGCTGCCGATCAGCCCGCCACCGCGGGATTAGCCGAGGAACCCCCCGCAGAACAAGCCGCCGAGGAACCCGCCGCCGAGGAACCGGCCGATGGCGACACCGAGGCACCCGCCGCCGAGCCCGGCGCGGGGATCGGCGCGCCGATCCCGTCGGCGGCCACCACCGGCGGGCTCAACAGCGGGGACATCGTCTCGGGGATCGTCCAATCCGTGGAGCGCCGCGAAGTCGAACTGGACTTGGGCTCGGGCCGGGTCGGGGTGATCGGCAGCCGCCACTGGGCGGCGGGACTGGAGGTCGATCTGACCGGCGAAGCTCAGGTCGGGGACACCGTCGAGGCGGCGGTCCTGGTGCGGGAGGACCACAAGCAGCGCATCGTCCTCTCGCGCAGCTGGGGGCGCCAGCAGCGAGCCTGGGAACTGGCCGAGGGCGCCCGCAAGAACGGTGAGATCATCTCCGGCACCGTGACCGACGCCGTCGCCGCCGGTCTCACCGTGGACATCGGCATCCGCGCGTTCGTGCCGGCCTCGATGGCTGGCGACGACGACCTCGAAGCGCTCGTCGGCACCGAGGTGGAGTGCAAGGTCACCGAGGTGAACCGGCTCAAGGGACGCTGCATCCTGTCCCGCAAGGCCGCGCTGCGCACCCGCGACCGCCAAGCCACCCGCAAGCGCCTCTCCGAGCTTTCCCCCGGCGAGACGATTCGCGCCCGAGTCACCAAGATCGAGGACTTCGGGGCGCTGGTGCTGGCCGAGGGGAACCTTCGGGGCCGCATCCGCCGCAGCGAGCTGAGCTGGTTCCGGGTGCGCCGCCCCGGCGACGTCGTCTCTGTGGGAGACGAGGTGGATGCCGTCGTGGTCCACACCGCTCCCGCCAAGTTTAACCTCGACCTGTCGCTGCGAACCGGGGAAGACCCGCTGAAGTCGATCCGTCCTGGCGAGCGGCACCAGGCGACCGTCGCCGCCCTCGCCCCGTTCGGAGCGTTCGTGACCCTCAGCGACGGAATCGAAGGGCTCGTGCCCACCGCGGAACTGGCCGAGCACCCCATCCGCCATCCCCGGGAGGTCGTCGTGCCCGGCGACAGCGTCCTGACCGAAGTCACCAAAGTGGACCGTCAGCGCCGTGATCTAGAGCTGTCGGTGAACCTGGCCGTGTTGGTGCGCCCCGCGGATCAAGCCTGAGCGGCTCGACTCACTCCCATTCGATGGTGCCGGGCGGCTTGGACGTGATGTCGTAAACGACCCGGTTTACGCCCGGTACTTCAGCCACGATCCGACTCGCCATGGTCTCCAGCACCTCATAGGGCAGGCGAGCGAAGTCGGCGGTCATGGCGTCGGCGCTGGTCACGGCTCGAATCACGACCGGGTGGCCGTAGGTGCGCTCGTCTCCCATGACGCCCACCGAGCGCACCTCCAGCAGAACCGCCAGGGCCTGCCACACCTCTCGTTCCAGTCCGGCGCGGTCGATCTCGGCACGCACGATGGCGTCCGCGGCGCGCACCGACGCGACCCGCTCGGGCGTCACCTCGCCCACGATGCGCACAGCCAGCCCCGGACCGGGGAACGGATGGCGCCACACCACCTCCGGCGGCAGGCCCAGCTGCTCGCCAACCAGCCGAACCTCGTCCTTGAACAGGTCTCGCAGCGGCTCGACGAGCTCCAGCTGCATGTCGCTGGGAAGCCCGCCGACGTTGTGGTGGCTCTTGATGCGGGCCGCCACGTCGCCGCCGGACTCGATGACGTCCGGATACAGGGTGCCCTGCACGAGGAAGTCCGCCTCGCCCAGCGCCTGCGCCTCGCGCTCGAAGACCCGCACGAACAACTCGCCAATGATGCGCCGCTTGTCCTCGGGGTCACAGACGCCGGCCAGCGCCGTCAGGAACCGCTCGGCGGCGTCCACGAACACCAACCCGTCGCCGCCGAACACCTCGCGCACCTGATCGCTCTCACCGGCCCGCATCAGCCCGGTGTCGACGTACACGCAGATGAGACGGTCGCCGATGGCTCGACGCACCAAGGCTGCGGCCACCGCCGAGTCGACGCCGCCCGACAGCCCACAGACCGCCCGACCGGCGCCCACCTGCGCCCCGATGGCGGCGACGGCTGTGTCCACGATGCAGTCCGGCGTCCAGGTGGGAGCGCTGCCGCAGGCCTCGTACAGGAAGTTCGCCAGCATCCGCTGGCCGTGGGGGGTGTGCGCTACTTCGGGATGGAACTGCACGCCGAAGAGACCGCGGGCGGGATGCTCGAATGCCGCGGCGGGAGAGTCGGCCGTCACGGCGGTGATCGCCGCGCCTTCGGGAGGCACCACGACCGCGTCGCGGTGGCTCATCCAGACCTGCTGGACACCTGGCAGGTCGCAGGTGACGAGCTTGCCCGGCGCCGTCACCCGAAGGTCGACGCGTCCGTACTCGGCCAGGCCGCTGCGGTCCACCTTGCCGCCCAGTTCGTGCGCCAAGAGCTGCGCCCCGTAGCAGATGCCGAGCACCGGAATGCCCAGCGACAGGATCTCGGGGTCGAGGCGAGGGGCGCCGGCTGCGTGTACCGACTCGGGACCGCCGCTGAGGATCAGCCCCGCCGGGCGCCGTTCGCGCACCCGCGCCGCGCTGATGGTGTGCGGCACGATCTCGCTGTAGACGCTGGCCTCGCGTACGCGGCGCGCGATCAGCTGGGCGTACTGGGCGCCGAAATCCACCACCAGCACGCCGCCGGCCCGCCCTGCGGCAGCGTCGCCAGCCGCCGTGACCCGTCGGCCAACGCGGGTACGATCAGGCTCGGCGGGAACACCTCCGACGCCGTGGTCTCGGTCCGCTGTCACAGCCCCTTGCCGGCGCCCTGGTGGATCTGCAGAGCCTTGCCCGCCGCCCCGATCAACGGCGCCACCATCACGTCGGCCTTCTGGAGTTGCTTGAGGGTCACGTAGCCGCTGGTAGCCATGGCGGATGCCAAGGCGCCGAACAGGTTGCTGCGCCCGTCGGCCTCCCGGGCCGGGCCGAGGAGGATCTCCTCCAGCGAGCCGCGTCGACCCACATGCACACGGGCGCCGCGCGGCAGCGCCTCGTGCGGGGACGCCATACCCCAGTGGTAGCCGCCGCCGGGGGCCTCCTCGGCGGCCGCCAGCGGGGAGCCCAGCATCACCGCGTCCGCCCCGCAGGCGATGGCCTTGGCGATGTCGCCGCCGGTGGCGATGCCGCCGTCGGCGATGAGATGCACATAGACGCCGGTCTCGTCGAGGTGACGCATGCGGGCGGCCCGCACGTCGGCGACGGCGGTGGCCTGGGGGACGCCGACTCCCAGCACGCGCCGGGACGTGCCGGCGGCGCCCGGCCCCACGCCGACCAGCACGCCCGAAGCGCCGGTGCGCATCAGGTGCAGGCCAGCCTCGTAGCTGGCGCAGCCGCCCACCACGACCGGCATGGGCAGCTCGCGCACCACCTTCTTGAGGTTGAGAGGTTTGCGGGCCTTGGACTTGTGCTCGGCAGTCACGACCGTGCCCTGGATCACCAGCAGGTCCAGCTCGGCGGCTGCCAGATGGTCGAGCAGTTGCGGCGCCCGCTGCGGGGTCACCGCCGCGCTGACGAGCGGGGCGTGCTGGCTGATCTGGCGCACCCGCTCACCGATCAACTCCGGGATCAGCGGCGCCGCGTACACCTCTTGCAGGCGGGCCGTGACCTCGTCGTCGGGCGCGTTCGTGATCGCTTCGAAGGCCGGGGCTGGATCCTCATAGCGGGTCCAGAGTCCCTCGACGTTCAAGACGCCGATTCCGCCGAGGCGCCCGATGAGCCCGGCTGTCTCCGGCGAGGTCACGCTGTCCATGGCTGAGGACAGCAGCGGCAGCGGCAGGCGGTAGGCGTCGATCTCCCAGGAGATGTCGACGTCGTCGGGATCGCGGGTGCGCCGGGCCGGCACGATGCTGATCTCGTCGAGCCCGTAGGCGCGCCGACCGCTCTTGCCGAAACCGATCTCAATGTCCGCCACCGCTCACACCTCCCCGCCCGGAGCATAGGCAGCGCACACGGCCCTCGGCAGCACCCGCCGGCGCCGCCCATGCGACGGCGATGTGGCGCCGGTGTTCGTGGACACCAGCATCTGGTACGCCACGGCCGACGACGCCGACTTCCGCGTCTACCGCTACGGCCCGGAACTTCGCCGAGCGTTCACCGTCCACCCGTAGGACCGGACGGCCGGGCCTGCGGAGGGTGCTGCGGATATGGGCGGTCCGTGCCGGTTGCCAGCTGGAGGAGTTGGAGGAGGATCGACGCGGTGGCGCCCCAGACGGTGTCGCCGGGAATCTCGAAGAAGTTGATCGGTCGCAAGTGGCCGTCTCGGGGCCACAGCTCCTGGCGATAGGCGGCGGGGTCCAGCAGCTGGCTTAGCGGGACGTGCAGGATCCTCTCGACCTCGGCAGGGTCGGG
>VXNF01000074.1 GCA_009840735.1 Acidimicrobiia bacterium
ATGATGTCGATGCCGTCGGCGGTGCGCCGCGGGCGGGGTTCGAGACAGACGACGGCCCGGCTCACGCCGGGATGCTCCTCAGCCAGAGTGCGAAGGCCCTTGAGATGGTCAGCGGTGATCTTGCTGCTTGCTTTCGCCTCGAACGCCGACCGCATCTCGCCGACCACGAAGTCGACCTCGATGCCGCTGGGGAGCCGCCAATAGCTCAACCGCTCGTCGAGGTCGCGGTAGGAGACGAAGGCGGACAGCTCGTGGAAGACCCAGTTCTCGAAAGCCCTGCCATAGGCGGCCGAGCCTCGCTCGAGGCTGCCCCGCTTCGCCAGGCGGTTCACGACGCCCACGTCATCGAAGTAGAACTTCGGCGCTCCAGCCAGCCGGCGCTTCGCCCGTCGCTGCCAGCGCGGCAACCAGCGGGCCAGCAGCGTGTCGCTGAGAATCCCGAAGTAGGCCTTCGCCGTCGGCGCCGACACGCCGCACTCGCGAGCGACGTTCGAGTAGTTGACAGAGGAACCGTCGCTCAAGGCGGCCGCGTCAAGGAAGTCGGAGAACGCGGGCAGGTTCCGCACCAGGCCTTCGGCGGCGACCTCCTCGCGCAGGTAGTCGGCGATGTAGGCGTCGAGCGGGCGCCGGGGCGCGGCGGACAAATAGATCCGTGGCAGGTAGCCGCTGCCGAGCATCCGGTCGAGGTCAAAGTCGTCCCCGATCTCACCGGCGGTCAGGCCACGCAGCTCATAGCGCATGGCGCGGCCGCCGAGCAGGTTCGCCCCGCCGTGGCGCACCTTCCTCGCGCTCGACCCGCACAGCGCGAAGCGCAGCCCCCGATTCTCAATCAGCCAGTGGACCTCGTCGAGGAGGGCGGGCACCTTTTGGATCTCGTCGATGACCACCTGCCGGGACGGGTCGGGGCCGGTGGCTTCGATCTCTTCGCGCAGCGACTCGGGGCGGCTTGCGTAGCGACGAAACTCGTCGGCTTTGAGCAGGTCGACCCATATGCCGTCGGGATAGCGCTGCCGGAGCAGGGTGCTCTTGCCTGCTTGGCGCGGCCCCCAGAGGAAGAACGTCTCGGTGCCCGGGTCGGGCAGGGACAGCTCTCGCTCGAACCTCTCGGCTCCAAACATCAGCTTTAGATTATCATGATAATCTAAAGTAGCACTTTCGGAACTGACTTCAGGGCTGTGTGGGGGCGCGGGTCACGCCCGGCCGGTGATTCGGCTGACCGCCACCTCGATCACCCGGCGGTCGGCACCCCGGTCGCCGGGGGGCCGGTAGCGCTCGGCGTAACGTCGGAGCCCTTCGGCGCAGCGCTCCGGCTCCGCGGTGACGACTGCGGGGCCCTCCAGGCTGAGCCAGCGACCGCCGTCGATCTGACAGAGCGTCACCGGTGCCGTCCCCTCCTCTTCGATCAGCCGCACTTTGACCGCCCCGGCGAATGTGATGACTCGGGCGAGGACCGCCTCGGCGTCCCAAGTGAACCCCACCGGCGTGACATGCGGCGCCCGCCCGCCCGAGCGCGGGATGCTGAGCGTCGCCAGGTGGCGCTCAGCCATGAACAGCTCCACCGCCTGGGGCAGGGCTCTCGGATTCCAGGCCAACGTTGCCTCCCGATGGCAGCTACAGCCCAAACATGGTAGGTCCTGTCGCCCCGCGGACGCATCACCGCCGCAGCAGGTCCGTCCTCCAAACGGTCCACCCGCTGGCTCGACCGCACGGACGACTCGCGGGCGCGACAGGGCCCCGCTGCCGGTTCGAAGTGCTTGCAAGTGGCTAGGCCGGGCGACCCTTAGGATCCAGTGGGGGTCGCGCGGCTACCTGGGCTGCGGTTACGGTATGGGCTGACCGCCGACGCCTGCTGAGCGAGGACCATGGGCCTGTTCCGCAACGCCAACACGCTGGATCGCCCGTTCTCCCGCAACGAGGTTGTCGTGGCGACTGGGGACCTGCCGGGCGTGCCGGCGCGCACCGCCGGGAAGGTGAAGGTGGTGAACGGCGTCACCTGGCGGCGCTACTGGGTGTTCTTCGACAACGGCGTCCATCTTGGCTCCCTCGACAGCCACGAGCTGGTGCGTCCCGAGGACTGGGATCACTTCCTAGCTGCGAGGGCCGAACGCGAAGCTGCTGCTGCGGCCGCGGCCGCAGCAGCTGCAGCCGGTGCCGCAGTCGGCGAGGGCACCGCAGCGGCGACCAGTGCCGACGACGACAGCCCCAACGCCCGCCTCCGCGCCATGGTCCCCGCCTACCTCTTAGAGAGAAGCGCCTCAGCCCGAGCCCGCCTCGGCGCCTGACAGCTCGGTTGAAGGAGCGGCATCGATGTCAGATTCGAGCCTGGTCGACATCCCCCAAGTGTGGCCCTGGGACAAGCGGTTCAAGGGAGTGGTGCCCTTGCCGGGAGGCTATGACGGGCAGTTGACGTGGCTCGAAGGCGTCTGCCGCTACATACAGGACGACCGCCCGCAACGCAACAGACTGCTCGACTGGCTGGAAAGCACTTTCTCGCTGACTTCGAAAGCTGCAGACTCCAGGGTCTCCTTCCTGCTCAAGGTTGGATTGTTGGAAATGGAAAGAGGTGTGTGTGGAGTCTCCGTACCGACTCAACGTTGGCTCGATAGCGGCGACTCCACAGTCCTCATCGCCCAGATCCACAGCCGCACCCAATTCATCGGCGAGATGCTTCACGAGGTCAAGACCGCGCAGGACACCCAGAACGCGCTGCGTAAGCGGGAACTGCTCGCTGTGGCAAACGAACGCTACGGATTCGGTTGGACTACCGCAGCCCAGATCGAATTCCGCCGTGGCTGGTTGCAGTCCGCGAAGCTGATCATCGCGAACTCCGAGAAGCGATTCGAGATCACGCCGATGGGACGTGCGCTCCTCGATCGGCTCACATTGCACGAGCCGCCTCCCGCGCGAGCCTCAACCAACGTCAACCAAGAGCGACCACGCCCACCTCGGGTCCCAGACCCACCAACCCCGCCGGAGTCGAGACAACACCCGTCGCCTGGGGCGAACGGCGGCGTCGGACTGCAGGACGCAACCAGCGATTCGCCGGCGACCGCTCTCGCCGATGAGCTACGAGCATCGTCTGTGGACAGCGCCGACCACGCTCGATTCGAGGCCGCCGTGCGCGACGCGTTCGAGTTCCTGGGTTTCAGAGCAGAACAACTGGGTGGTTCGGGCAAGACCGATGTTCTGCTCGATGCCCCGCGAGGCACGGGCTACTCATACCGGGTGACCGTGGACGCGAAGAGCGTTGGCACCAGCGGAGCATCCAAGGGGCAACTCCGAGATCAGCAAGTGGACTGGGCAACACTCCGGGAGCACCGTGAGCAACATCGCGCCGACTACTCGCTGCTGATCGGGCCGAACCCGACCGGCGAGCGGATCTTCTCGCGTGGCAGTCAGTATGCCGTGGCGATCATGTCATCGGGCGAACTCGCACAGCTATGCTTGCAGCACGAGAAGATGCCCCTTGGATTGGGAGACTACAAGTCGCTGTTCACGTCGGGTGGCCCGGTTGACTTGAGCCACATCGACGAGAAGATCGAAATATCGATCCGGCAGCGAAACCTCGTCACGGCCGTTTGCCGGGCACTGATCAATGAATGTTCCGAGTTGGGTCCGATGTCCGCACGAGATCTTCGCCTTACGTTGCGACGGGAATTCTCCGAGCAGTCTTGGACTGAAGACGAGATCCAAGATGTGCTTCTCATCCTCTCGAGTGACCTCGTCGGCGCGGTGGAGGCTGTGCCGGACGCGGAAGGCGGTCCTGACACATACATCCCAGCGACAAGCCTCGATGTGGTGCAACTCCGTTTGGGCAAGCTCGCCGAGGCAGTGGGGAGCAGCGAGTCCGAGACCTGAGGAAGCCGCCGGCTCAGGCGACGTCGGCTATCTGGACCGTCTGGCCGGTCTTGGCTGATTCTGCGACTGCCAGGGCGCCAGCGAGGGCGGCGAGGCCCGCTGCTCCGTCGACGGTGGGATGGCCGGTGCCGGCGATTGCGGAGCGGACGCCGTCGAGGACGATCTCGTAGAGGTTGCGCCGGTCGGGGACGTCGATCTCGGTCATCTCGCTGCCGACGACGCGCCAGAGAGTGCCGGCGGGTTCCTGAGCCAGGACGTCGGCGGCAATCACGCTGGCACCGATCAGCCCCCAGCGAAGCGGCGGGCCGGGGCTCACAGGAAGGCTGCGGGGTCGGCGTCGAAGGCCTTCTTGCAGCCCGGAGCGCAGAACCAGACGGCGCTGCCGTCGTACCTGGAGTGGTACTTGGCGCCGGCCACCAGCACGGTCATGTTGCAGACCGGGTCGACCGCCGTCTCCGGCGCTGCGGGTACCGACCCCCAGCGGGACAGCTCGCCCGAGGCTCGTCGAGACACCAAGTCCGCCATGATCGCTACCGCCAGCTCGCGGTTGGCGAGCCGCCCCAAGTCGAGCCCGGCCGGGGCCTCGACTCGGGTCAGGTCCTCCTCCGACACCCCCCGCCCGCGCAGGTTCTCCGCCACGGCGTCGGCCCGTTTGCGGCCCGCGACGAGCCCCACGTAGGCGGCGTCGGTGGCCAGAGCCGCCTCCAGCGCCAGGTCGTCGTAGTGCCCCTGCGTCGCCACGACCACAGCAGACCCAACACCAACGCCCAGCCCGGACAGGTCCAGCGTGGTGCGCACCGACTCGGGCAGCGGGTGCTCGTCGGGAGAGCCGCCGTCGTCGATCACGGCCACGTCCCACTCCAGCGCCCGGCCCATCAGCGCCAGCGCGGCCACGGCCGGTGAGCGGCCGATGACCACGAGCTGCGGACGGGGCGGGACCGGTTCCAAGTAGACCTCCAGGGCGCCGTCATTCTCACACGCCATAGGCACCGAGTACGTGCCGCTGGTCCCGCCACCGCCCGAAGAGCCGCAACCGGCCTCATGCGCCTTCTCCCCCGTCTCGATCGAGGCCCCCGACGGATCCTCCACATCCCCCAGCAGAAGCAGCCGCGGCTCGCCGTCCAACAGCGCCTCCCGCGCCTGCACCACCACTGTCGGCTCGGCGCACGCCCCGCCCAGCCAGCCGCGCACGGTCCCGTCGGCCAGGATCACGGCCTTCGACCCCTGCTGCCCCGAAGAAGGCCCCCGCCGCCAAACCACAGTCGCCAGCACGAAAGGCACCCGAGCCTCGGCCAGCGCCACAGCCTCCCGCAGCACGGACAGGGTCATGACGGCAACCTACTCAGCGACGCGGGTCGCCCTGGCCGGGCAATGGATTCCGGCCTGCGCCGGAATGACGAAGAGGCGAGGCGGACGAGGCGAGCCCAGAGGGAGGGGCCGCCGGGGGGACGGCGCCGGATCGATTTCGCCAGACGATCCGCCGACGCCCACCGGTGGCCCCGACCGGACAACTGCGGATCCCCGCTCGGACAGCCCCTTGTTACGAGGCCGATTCGATGGCGTCCCACACCCGGTCGGCCAGCACCGGCATGTCGATGTTGCGCACGCCGAGGTGGGCCACGGCATCGATGACCGCATTCACATACGCCGCCGGCGAGCCAACGGTGGCCGACTCCCCCACGCCTTTGGCCCCGATGGGATGGTGCGGCGAGGGCACGCAGGTCTCCAACAGCTCGAACCGGGGCGTCTCCCAGGCGGTCGGCACCAGGTAGTCCATGAAGTTGGCGCCGATGCAGTTGCCGTCGTCGTCGAAGGTGATCCACTGCATGGAGCTCTTGGCGAAGCCTTCGGTGAGCCCGCCGTGGATCTGGCCCTCCACGATCATGGGATTGATGCGCACGCCGCAGTCGTCCAGCGCCACCATCCGGTCCACCTTCCAGACCCCGGTCTCGGCGTCCACCTCGACGACCACGATGTAGCTGCCGTAGGGGAAAGTGAGGTTCGGCGGGTCGTAGTAGCTGACGCCTTCGAGGCCGTGCTCGAGGCCTTCGGGCATGTTGGTGTAGGCGGCGAAGGCCACGTCTTGGATCGTCACCGACCGCTCCGGGGTGCCCCGAACGGAGAACACACCAGCCGCTAGGTCGATGTCGGCCTCGGCGGCCTCGAGCAGGTGGGCGGCGATCTTGCGTGCCTTGTCGGCCAGCTTGCGCGACACCATCGACGTGGCCGCCCCGCTGGTGGGCGTCGAACGTGAGGCGTAGGTGCCCAAGCCGTAGGGCGTGTTGTCGGTGTCGCCGTGGACGACCTTGATGTCGGTCACGGGGATGCCGAGTTCGCTGGCCACGATCTGGGCGAAGGTGGTCTCATGCCCCTGGCCCTGGGTCTTCACGCCCAGCTTCAGGATGGCCTTGCCGGTGGGATGAACCCGCAGCTCGGCCGAGTCGAACATCTTCAACCCGGCGATGTCGTAGGTGCGCGACGGCCCGGCGCCGACCGCCTCGGTGAAGTGGGCGATGCCGATGCCCAGCAGCCGCCCCTCCTCGCGGGCCGCCGCCTGTGTGGCGCGCAACTCCGTGTAGCCCACCTCGTCCATGGCCTTGCGCAGGGCGGTGTGGTAGTCGCCGGAGTCGTACGTGAAGCCGGTCGGCGTGGTGTAGGGGAACTGGTCCTCGCGGATGAAGTTCAGCAGGCGGAAGTCAGCGGGGTCCATGCCGATCTCGTAGGCGGCGTTCTGCACCAGCCGCTCGATGAGGTACGACGCCTCGGTGATGCGGAACGAGCAGCGGTACGCCACGCCGCCGGGCGCCTTGTTGGTGAACGCCCCCCGGCAGGTGACGTGCGCGGCGGCGAAGTCGTAGGACCCGGTCACGACGTGGAACAGACCCGCCCGGAAGTTGGACGGCTGGGCGTCGGAGTAGAAGGCGCCCTGGTCGCTGAGCACGTCGGCCCGCAGCGCCAGGATCCGCCCGCCGGCGTCGAGCGCCAACTCGCCGCGCATGTGGTAGTCGCGCCCGAACCCGGTGGAGATGAGGTTGTCGCTGCGCGACTCGATCCACTTCACCGGCGTGCCCAGCAGCAGCGAGGCGGCGGTGGCCACCACATATCCGGGGTAGATGGGCACCTTGTTGCCGAAGCCGCCGCCGAGGTCCGGGCTGATGATGCGGATGTTCTGCTCGGGCAGGCCCGCCACGAGGGCGAAAAGCGTGCGGTGGGCGTGCGGCGCCTGCGAGGTGAGGTACACGGTGGCTTGGCCGGTCACGGAGTTGACGTCGGCCACGATTCCGCAGGTCTCCAGCGGCGCCGGGTGCGAGCGCGGGTAGAACGTCTCCAGCGTCACCACCTTGGCGGCCTCAGCGAAGACCGCGTCGGTCGCCTCGGCGTCGCCGCTCTCCCAGGTGTAGACCAGGTTGTCGGTCTGGCCTTCCTTCTCGTCGCGGATAAGCGGGGCGTCCGCCGACAGCGACTGCTGCGGCCCGGTGACGGCGGGAAGCATGTCGTAGTCCACCTCGATGAGCGCGGCCGCGTCCGCGGCAACGTACGGGTCGGTGGCGATCACCGCCGCCACCTCCTGGCCCTGGTAGCGCACCTTGTCGGTGGCCAGCACTGCCTGGGTGTCACCCGAAAGCGTCGGCATCCACGCCAGGTTGTGGGCGGCCATCAGCTCGCCTGTCACGACGGCCACGACCCCGTCTACGGCCGAGGCGGCTTCGGTGTCGATGCCGCGGATGCGGGCATGCGCCACCGGCGAGCGGTGGATCGCCATGTGCAGCATGCCGGGAAGGGCCACATCGTCGAGGAAGTCGCCCTGGCCTTCGATGAGCCGGTCGTCCTCGCGCCGCAGAACGCTGTGTCCGATGCCGCCGATCTCCGGCGGGGTGGCGAGGTCCGGGGTGGCGGTCATTGTGCTCTCCCTTCGGCCGCGGCGGCCTGAATGGACTTGACGATGTTCATGTAGCCGGTACACCGGCAGAGGTTGCCGGAGATCGCCCAGCGAATCTCATCCTCGGTCGGGTCGTCGTTGGACTCCAGCAGGGCGGCCCCCACGAGCATCATGGCCGGCGTGCAGAACCCGCACTGGAGGCCGTGGTTCTCCTTGAACGCCTTCTGGACGGCGTGCAGCTCGCCGTCGGCTTTGAGGCCCTCCACGGTGGTGACTTCGTGGCCGTCGGCCTGAGCCGCCAGCACGGTGCAAGCCTTGACGGGCACCCCGTCGAGCAGCACCGTGCAGACGCCGCAGCTAGTGGTGTCGCAGCCGATGTGCGTGCCGGTGAGGCCCACTGTGGAGCGCACAAAGTCCACGAGCAGTTGCCGTGCCTCGACGTCGTGGCTTTGTGCGGTGCCGTTGATGGTGACGCTGACTTCCATGGGTGATCTCCTCTCAGGCGGCCTGCGCCTGCGCCAGGGCCGCATCGAGGCCCCGCCGGGTGTAGACCCGCACGACGTTGCGCTTCCATTCGGCTGAGCCCCGCACGTCGCTGCGCGGCTCGGAGGCCGCCGCGGCCGCCTCGGCTGCGGCAGCGAACAGGTCGTCGCTCGGCGCTTCGCCGACCAGCAGCGCCTCGGCGTCGGTGGCCTTGCGGTTGATCGGCGCCACCGACGTCAGGCCGATGCCAGCTGCGCTAATGGTCCCGTCGCCGGCCAACTCCAGGTGGGTCGCAACGCCGACGGTGGCGTAGTCGCCCACCTTGCGCTCCAACTTCATGTAGGCGCCGCCGGAGGCATCCGACGGATGAGGCACCCGCACCTCGGTGACCATCTCGCCGGGGTCGAGGCTGTTGGTGAAGAAGTCCACGACGAAGTCGCCGATGTCGATGGACCGCTCGCCCTCGGGGCCGGTGGCGACCACTGTCGCCCCCGTGGCCAGCAGCACCGAGTTCCAGTCGCCCTCGGGGTCGCAGTGCGCCACCGAGCCGCAGAGCGTGCCGCGGTTGCGCACCAGCGGGTCCGCCACCCAGGGTGCGGCGGCCGCGATGGCGCCGCCGGGCGCCGGCGAGGCTGCGAGGTCGGCGTGGCGGACAGTGGCGCCGATGCGCAGGTTCCCGTTGGCCCGCTCCAGGGTGTCGAGGCCGGCGATCTCGTTGATGTCCACGAGCAGCGTCGGGGCCGCGAACCGCAGCTTCAGCATCGGGATCAGGCTCTGGCCCCCGGCCAGGATGCGGGCGTCCTCACCTCCTTCGGCCAGTGCGGCGACGGCTTCGGCCACGGAGCGGGCCACCGTCAGATCGAACGACGGCGGGTACATGGCAACCCCCTTGGCTGCCCGCCGGAGCGGGCGTCAGTGTCCAGCGATTCTCCTGGCGCCGACGGTTCGCGACGGCCTCCAGTGCCCG
>VXNF01000038.1 GCA_009840735.1 Acidimicrobiia bacterium
TGACAAGCCACTCGCCCTCTTAATTACTTGCCGCTTGGATGGGGTGCGCGGAGATTTTTATATGTGGCCGGGGCAGAAGGCGGCAAGGGGTCGGGGGCCGGAGGCGCTGCGAACGTGGTGGCCGGCGCCGCCTCGGAGGCCTCCACCGTGGTGTCGGTGCCCAGTTCGTCCTCGGTCGTCTCGTCGTCGCCGCCGCACTGGCTCAAGATCAGCGCGCCGACCACCAGCATGGCCACGAGCCCGACTAGTCGGGCCGGCCGCGGGGGCGTCACCGCAGGCTTCCGCAGATCGGAGCATTCGTGCAACAGGGCGCTGTCGGGAGCGAGTTTCCGCTTCGATTCCCAGATCACGGCCCGTACGCTATCCGGCCTCGGCTGCTCCCGTTGCGATACCTGCCGCCTCCGAGCCGCTGACGCCCTCGGCCGGACCGCCGCTGCGACCCAATCAGAGGCTCAAGCAGCGACTCAGGCAGATCGTCGCCGGCGAGTCCAGTTGTCCGCCGCCACGGCCACGAGGATCACGCTGCCCTGGATGAGCCGCTGGACTATCGGGTCGATCTGGTGCAGGTTGAAGCCGTTCAGCATGAACGCCGTGAAGAAGGCGCCGAACACGGTCCGCCACACGGCCCCCTCGCCTCCGGCAATGGACGTCCCGCCGACGATCACCGCCGTGAGCACAGCGAAGACGAAGCTGAAGTCGTCACTCGGCTGCGCGGTGAGCGTCTTGGAGGCCGACAGAGCCCCGGAGAGGCCCGCCGCGGCACCGCTGAGCAGGAAGGTCGCCAGCACGATTCCCTGCACGCGCACGCCCGCGAGCCGCGCCGCCTCCGGGTTGCCGCCGGCGGCGAAGACGTGCCGGCCGAAACGCGTCCGCTCCAGCAGCACCCAGCACACCACGACGACGGCCACCGCAATCCAGGTGGCGTTCGTGACCCCGGCGGACCGTCCCCGCGCCACCTCGGAGAAGCCTCGGTCGGCGATCCTGATGATGCTGCGATCCGACAGCAGAAAGCCGACTCCGTAGAACACGAAGGACGTGGCCAGCGTGGCGATGAACGAGTTGATTCGCACCCAGGCCACGACGACGCCGTTGAGCAGCCCGAACGCCGCGCCGATGGCGACCCCGCCGGCGATGGCGGCCACCGCCGAGCCCGACTCGTTGGCGATGAGGGCGGTGACGATGGCCGCGTTGATGTGGCTGGCCGAAACCGAGATGTCGAAGTGGCCGCTGATCAGCGTCAAGGTCAGGGCGGATCCGGCGATCAGCAACAGAGCCTGCTGGTCCAAGACGTTGCGGAGGTTCACGGCGGTGAGAAACACGTCGCTGGTCTGGCTCAGCAGCACGAACAGCGCCACTGTGACCCAGACGATGCCGAAGTCGGCGGGCCGCAGCCTCCGCACCCGCCCCAGCACGGCCCCGCCGCTCGGACTCATGCAGCCGCCCCAAAGGCCAGTTCCATCACTTCGGTGCGGGTGGCCTCCGCCCCGTCCAGCTCGCCGACTAAGCGGCCGCCCCTCATTACGAGGATCCGGTGCGCCAGACCCAGCACCTCCTCCAGCTCCGAAGAGACCACGAGGACGGCCATGCCCTCGCCGGCCAGACCCGCCAGCACGTCGTAGATGCCGCGCTTGGCACCGACGTCCACGCCCCTCGTCGGTTCGTCGGCCAAGAAGAGCCGCGGGCGACCCACCAGCCAGCGGGCGAACAGCGATTTCTGCTGGTTCCCGCCGGAGAGTTCCGCCATCGCCGAGGCGATGGTGGCGCCGGTGAGGCCGACGGCTTCGGTGACCCGCCCGGCCGCCGCCCTCTCCCCGCCGGTGCGGACGAACCCGCCGGGGGCGACGAATCGGCCCAAGTGCGGAAGCGTCACGTTCTCGCGCACCGAGCGGCGCGGCAGCAGCCCGTCGGCCTTGCGCGACTCCGGCACCATAGCCACGCCGTCGCGGATAGCCCGGCGCGGCGAGCGGGGCGCGTGCGGCTCGCCGGCCAGCGTCATCGAGCCAGCGGTGGCGCGGTCCCTCCCGAAGATGCAGCGCAGCACCTCGCTGCGCCCCGAGCCCACCAGCCCCGCGAGGGTGACGATCTCGCCGGCCCGCACGTCGAAGCCGACCTCCTCGAACGACCCCGCCCGACTGAGACCCTGCACCCGCAGCACGACCGGGGCGGGCAGCTCACGGGGCCGCCGCGGCGGGAATGCGGCCTCGATGGCCCGCCCGACGATCCCTTCGATCAGCGACCGCCTGGTCTCAGCGGCGGCCGGGCCGCTGCGGATGGCTCGCCCGTCACGCAGGATCGTGACGTCGTCGGCCACAGCCAGCACCTCGTCCAGGAAGTGCGACACGTAGACGACCGTGACGCCCCGCTCGGCCAGCGAGCGGACCGTGCGACGCAGCGCCACAGCCTGCTCACTAGTCAGCCGCGCCGTCGGCTCGTCCATGACGATGAGCTCGGCGCGGCGAGCCAGCGCCCGCAGAATCTCGACGTTCTGCTGCTCGGCCACCGGCATCCGTCCCACGGTTGCGTCGGGATCGGCCTCGATGCCACACTCCGCCACCAGCTCGGCGAAGCGCTCGGCGCCGCCGCGCACGAACGGTCCCCGGCGCGACTCGATCCCCAAGAACACGTTCTCGAGGACCGAGCGCGACGGCACCAGGGAGAGCTCTTGGGCCACCATCGTGATCCCCCTGTCCAGCGCCGCCCGCGGCGAGCGGAAGACCGTCTCAGCGCCGTGCAGCACCACCTGGCCAGCGTCGGGGGTCAGGACGCCCGCGAGGATCTTGCCCGCGGTGGACTTGCCCGCGCCGTTCTCGCCCACGAGGGCGTGAACGGTGCCGGCGCGGACCGCTAGGTCGACGCGGTCGAGAGCGACGGTGCCACCGAAGCGCTTGGTGACACCGCGCAGCTCGACGTGGGTCTGGGGGGTGGCTGGAGCTATCCGGCCCACTCAGCCTCGAAGTCGTCGGCGTTGTACTGGAACATCAGGCCGCCGTTGGGCACCGACAGCGCCGGATCGACACCGCCGGTGTCGGTTCCGGCCAGGGCGGCCACCATGGCCTCCATCGCCAGCCGGCCTTCGGTGTAGGGAGCGCCGAAAAGTCCGGCGTACCAGCGCCCGTCCTGCACAGCCTCCACGGCGTAGCTGCTGCCGCCGAAGCCGATGATGCGCACGTCGTCCATGCCGGCCTCGCTGAGCGCGATCTCCGCGCCCTGCATCGACTGATCGGCACCCACCACGACGTGGATGTCGGGGGTCGAGACGATGACGTCCTGCATCGCCGCGAGCCCCACGTCGGGGCCGAGGTACTGACCTTCGGCCTCGGCCACCACGTTGATGTTCGAGCCGGCGGTGACACTGTCCCAGCCTTGGCGGATGGCCTCGTCCAGGGGGATGCCGCGGATCCCGTAGAAGTACACCACGTTGCAGGGATCGAAGTCGGCGCAGGTCTCAAGGGTGATCTGACCGATTCGCTCGCCGCGCACCAGCGGCGGCTCGAAGACGGCGGCGGCCACGCCGGGCACTTGAGGCTCGACGTCGCTGAAGTCCTCACCCACGACCTGGTTCAAGAACACCATCTCGATCCCGGCGGCCAGGGCGTCCTCGACGTCGGGGATCGACCCGGCACCGACCAACGAGACGAGGATGATGCCGTCGTACTGGCCAGTGGCGATGACGTCCTGGAATTGCTGCTGCTGCAACGCGGCGTCGAACTGCGCGTCGAACTCGACCATCTCGATGTTGTTGGCGGCCGCCACCGTCTCCATCGCCTCCTTCGACGCGGCCAGCCAGGTGTTGGCGCTGCTGGCCGAGAGATAGGCCACCTCGACCGGCTCGGCGGGCTCAGCGGGCGGAGGCGGAGGCTCCGGCGCGGGAGGCGGAGGCTCCGGCGCGGGAGGCGGAGGCTCCGGCGCGGGCGCGGGCGGCTCGGGTGCGGGGGCAGGGGGTTCCGGCGCAGGCTCGGGCGCAGGCGGCGGTTCGGGCGCAGGCTCGGGAGTCGCTGCGGGCGCCGGAGCGGGCGCGGCGGGCTCAGAATCGGAGTCGCTGCCGCAGGCCGCCGCAACCAACACGGCGGCGAGTAGCGAGAGCGCAAAGGCCCGAGCCCGCGCACCTCCCCGATGTGCCTGGCGGCGTGTGATCTGGGTCTCAGTCATGGCTCTCTCCGGTCGGGTGGGTGGCGACAAACGTCGTTGCGATTGTAGGCGGTGTGCCCCACGGGTCTCACTCGGGTAGCTGCGTCCGGAAGAACCGCAGCACGTTCCCCCCGGCGAGGAGGGCGGCGCGCTCGGCGCCGAACCGTTCGATAAGCCGCTCAGACAGCAATGCGAAGTCGGCGGACGCCTTCAGATCCTCGATGTGAACAAGGTCTCCGGGGCGCAGCAGCAGTTGGCGTCCGAGGATCGGGTCGACCTGATCCAGCAGGTCGAAGATGAAGTCGGCGCCGATCCCCACCGCGCCCTCGCCGACGACCGAGACGGCGTGTTCCAAATGGTCGACGTACTGCTCGATGGTGGGGCACCCCGAGGCGGCTACGAAGCGCCCGGTGGCGTTCATGGCCACGAACCCGCCGGCGTCGACCACGAGCCTCAGCTCGTCGTCGCTGAGGTTGCGAGGGTGGTCGCAGAGAGCGCGGCACGAGGAGTGCGACGCCACGAACGGCTCAGCGGTCACCTCGGCCAGGTGCGCCAACCCGTGCGACGAGAGGTGGCTCACGTCCAGGACCATCCCCAGCCGGTCCATCTCGGCCACGGCCTCGACGCCGAGGCTGGACAGCCGGCCGCCGGAGTCGGTCTCACCCACCCCGTCGGCCAGCATCGTTCGGCGGTTCCAAGTGAGAGACGCCATCCGCACGCCGAGACGCCACATGGTCTCGATCATCGCCAGCGACGAACCCACCGGCTCGGCCCCTTCCAGCGCCAGTAGCAGCCCGATCCGCCCGTCGCTCAGGATCCGGTCCAGATCGCCGGCCGTCTCGACGATCCCCACGTCGTGGGCGTGCAACGCGGCGATCTCGCGGGCCAGTTCGAGAATCTCCAAGGTGCGGCGCAGCGCCCCCTCGCCGATGAACTGCTCCTCGGTGAAGATCGGCAGCACCTGCAACGCAACGCCGCCGGCCCTCAGCCCCGGCAGCCAGTCGTCGCCGAAGGGGTCCGCTGCCCCGCGTTCGCGCCGATGCTGGCAGGCCAACAGCAGGTCGTTGTGGCAGTCGGCGACCGCGAGCACAGCGAGCGGCGCCTCAGGCCAGCGGGCCCGCCGCCTTAACCATGACCCGACACCCTTGGCCCGGCACGTAGGTCATCGGAACCTCGGTGACGCTGCTGACGCGGACCCGGTCGGCGTCGGCGCCGGCGCGCACCGCGGCTTCGACGGCCCGGGCGCGTGCGTCGTCCAGGCACTCGTCCCGGCTGGAGGACTCGTAGCTGTAGACGCGGTCCACCGAGCCGGACGCCTCGGCTATCCCGGCGCCGTAGGCGTTGGCCACCGACTGATGCCGGGGCCGGATCACCTCTGACACTCCCGGAATCGCCTCGGAGACCAGGTGGGCGCCACCGCCGACGGCCAGCAGCGGGAGCGCCGCCCGGGTGGACTTCATCCGGTCGCTCATGATCGAGATCTGCTCATCGACCCAGCTGAGGGCCGAGCCCACCAAACCGTCGTCGATGCCCTCAACCAGTGCTGGATCGCCGAAGCCGGTCAGCCGGCCTGCGGCCAGGGAGACGTCCGAGAGCGTGAGGGTGTCGCCATCGACGCAGATCGCCTCGGTGGCAACCGCGTAGCCCACCGAGTCCGGGCCGATGCGCAGGCCCTCCGAGCCTTCTCGCACCACGGTCCCCCCGCCGAGGCCCATGGAGATCAAGTCCGGCATGCGGAAGTTGGTCCGCACCCCGCCGACCTCCACGGCCGCCGAGGACTGCCGCGGGAAGCCGCCCACCAGGATTCCGGCGTCGGCGGAGGTGCCGCCCACGTCGATGACGACCGCGTCGTCCACGCCGGCGAGGGCACAGGCGCCGCGCATCGAGTTCGTCGGCCCCGACCCCAGGGTCAGGACCGGGTAGCGGCCCGCCTCGGCGGCCATCATCAGCGTGCCGTCGTTCTGGGTGAGGTAGGCGTCCACGTCGAGGCGGCGCTCGGCTAGGGCCTCCTGGAAGCCGCTGATCACACTCGTGGCGACGCTCAGCAGCGCCGCGTTCAGGATCGTGGCGTTCTCCCGTTCGAGCAGTCCCAGCGAGCCGATCTCATGGCTGAGCGAGACCGGGAAGTCGGCGCCCAGCTCCTCCAGCAGCACGTCCCGGGCGCGCAGTTCGTGCTCGCTGGCGGCGGGGCTGAACGCCCCCGACACCGCCACCGAGCGGCACTCGGTCTGCACCGCCTCGGCGGCCAGGCGGCGCACCGCCTCGGTGTCCAGCGCCGCGATCTCCCGCCCGTCGTACTCGTGGCCACCCTCGATGATGGCGATGGGTCCGACCACCTCGGCGTGGATGTCCTCCGGCCAGGCGGCGCCCGGGCGCAGACCCAGCGATGACGGCGCCGCGAGGCGCAGCACCGCCACCTTGTCGAGCCCGCGCCGCTGAATGATGGCGTTGGCCGAGTGCGTGGTGCCCAGCATGGCCTTGGAGACGCGGGAGCTGTCGAGGCCTACCAGCACCTTGTCGAGGGCGGCCCTAATGCCGTCGATCGGTTCGGCGGTGGTCGCCACCTTGACCGCCGCCAACACCTCGCCGGCGGTGTCGATCGCCACGGCGTCGGTGTTGGTGCCGCCGACGTCGATGCCGACGCGCAGATCCGGGCGGTCCGCTGCGCTGCTCATCGGGGCCGGTTGGGGAGGTCCACGAAATCCACTTCGTAGCCGAAGGCCGCCGGACCCACGAGCTCGAGCATCCCCGGTCGGTGCCACTCCGGCGCGCAGGGCATGCCGATCAGCACGACCCGGTTCCCGTACGCCAGGTACTCGGTGGTGATCGGCTCGAACGTCTCGCAGTCCAGAAGGCAGATGAGGTTCGGGGTGGTGACGACCGGCTCGTCGTCCAGCACGGCGATGAGGTTCTCGTTCTGCACCTCGACGCGCATGGTGCTGTCGCCGCCGTCGAGATCTTCAAGGATCACCGTCGAGCGGGCGAACCCTCCGGTGGTGCGGCGATCCAGGTCCACGACCTTGCCCCGGAAGAACTCCGTCGAGCCGGACTCGGCCAAGAAACGCTCCCAGGCGCCCTCCTCGGCCCGCTGGACGGCCTCGAGGAGTCCGCCGACCAGGTTGCAGTAGTCGAGGGAGCCGTGGATTCCGTGCTCGTCAATCTGCGCGGCGGTCAGCGGGTAGCAGCTGATGGCGTTGGCCAGTCCCAGCTGGATGACAGCGGCTCGGGCCAGCGACTCGGCAACATGGTTGTCGGTGGTCTCGAAGACGCACTGGTTGCCTTTCTCGTCGGCGATGGACAGCGGGCCGGCCGGGAGGCCCGCCAGCGTGAAGACCGTCATCTCGATCTGCGGGAACGCCCGCCGCATGGAGTCGGCGTTCACGATCGGCAGCCCCATCTCGGCGGCGGTGGCGATGGGCAGCAGCGTGTTGAGCCCCCCCACCTCGATGGACATGATCGCCGCCGGCGCCTTGCCGAGGTAGGAGGCGAGCGCCTTCACCGAGCCCACGTACTCGGTGCCGGCCGGGAGCTTCTCGAGGATCACCGTCGGCGCCCCGATCACCGCGGTGGTCAGGACGAGCGCGTCGGGCGGGAGGTCGCCGGGGGCCGCGACCGGCACAGGGCCGTAGGTCTCCAGGGCCTGCTGCGCCACCAGTTTCGCCACGTACGGGTCGCCGCCGCCGCCAGCGCCCAGCAGCGTCGCCCCGAGACAGAGCGTCTCGATGTCCGCGGGCGTGAGGAGGTTCATGGAATGCACCGGCGGCAGGGGTTCAGCGCGGATCGACGTGCGGGATCGATTCGACGACCGGGATCCAAGAGAGTTCCCAGGCGCCGATGGGGGCGTCGTAGGAGTCTGTGCCCACGGGGTTGATCCAGAGGATGCGCGTCATTCCCGACCTCCGCCCAGCGGCGCTGCCGACCGGCTCTCCGTCAGCCCGACGCTCCACCGAGCCAACTCACGGCCCAACTCTACGGCAAGTCGTCCTCTGCGGGACCGACGCCCACACAAGCTGCGCCGCCGCCAAGTCGGCCAGGGCGAAGCCGGCGGACTTGAACAGCGTTATCTGCTCGGGTCCGCTGCGACCGCCGTGACGCCCCGAGGTCAGGTCGGCAAGGTCGGCGGCCACGGCGGCCTGCTCGATCACACCCGCTGCGAGCGGGCCGGCGAGGTCGCCCGCCAGCACGGCGCCGGGGCGCGTGTCCACGAACACCGCAGCTCGCCGCACCGCCTCGTCGTCGGCCTCGCGCATGTCAGCGCGGAAGCCGCCGATCAGGTCCAGATGGACGCCCGGCGACAGCAGGCGCCCGGCGATAAGCGGCTCGGTGGCGCCGGTCACGCAGGTGATGAGTTCGGCTGCGGCCACCGCGGCGTCAAGAGCCGCCACCGCCCGAGCGGGCAGACCCCCGGCGGCCAGGGTCTCCGCCACAGCCGCGGCGCGCCGGGCGTTGCGGCCCCAGACCTCCAGCGACGTGACCCGGCGCTCGTGGGCGTGCGCCTCGGCCACGGCGCTCGCCAGCCGGCCCGTGCCGACCACGAGAAGCCTGGCGGCGTCGGGGCGGGCCAGGTAGCGAGCCGCCAGCGCCGAGACCGCTGCGGTTCGCCGCACGGTCAGTTCGTCGCCGTCGAGCGACGCTCGCAGCCGACCCGATCGACCGTCGAACAGCAGGTAGCCGGCGCTGATGCTGGAGGCGCCGCCGGTGGCGTTCGCCGGGAAGTACGTGACCGCCTTCACGCCGATCACATCGCCGGACCGCCAAGCCGGCATCAGCAGCAACGACCCTTGGGCGCCGTCCGGATGCGCCACGGGGTGGACATGCCTTTCCGGTGCCACGGCGCCGGGGTCGCCCAGCGCGTCGGCGATGGCCTCCATCAGTTTCGGCCAGGGCGTGGCCGCCCGGACCGCGCCCGCATCGAGGATTTCCACGCCCGCAGCCTCGCACAGAGACGCTGGCGCCACTGACTGGACGAACCGACTGAACGCACTGACTGGCCGTCGAGGGCCGTGCTCGGTCCCTGGGTACCGCCGTGGCGATATCGTCGCAGGCGCTGGCGATCGTCGCAGGCGTTGGCGGGTGCGATCTCAGCTCGCAGCGGTCCGCGCGCAACGAGCCGACCCGCCGGAAAATCACCTGCCGGCTACAGACACCTCGGTCAGGGCAATAGAGTCTGGGCTGCAGCCAGCCCGAAGGGAGAGCGTGACGTGGGAGAAGCCGCACCGTGAGATACGCCGCGCCGACCTCGGTCGCCGAAGCGGTGGCGTTGCTCGGCACCGAGCCCAACTCGCGGGTCTTCGCAGGTGCCACCGACCTCGTGCCGCAGCTGCGGGCCGGGCGACCCGAACCCGGCGTGGCCATCGACTTGAAGAAGATCCCACGGCTCACCAGCGTGGCCATCGACGACGGCACCTGGCGAATCGGCGCGGCAGCCCCCACATCGGACCTAACCGCCAACGAGGCGCTCACCGCGGATGTGCCCGGACTCGTCTACGCCAGCGGACTCATCGGATCTGATCAGATCCAGAACCGGGCCAGCCTCGGCGGCAACCTCTGCAACGCCTCGCCGGCCGCCGACGCGGTCCCGCCGCTGCTCGTGAACACTGCGCAGGCCGTGGTGGCCGGACCGGACGGCGAGCGGACCGTGCCGGTCGCCGACATCCCGACCGGACCCGGGCGCACGTCGCTTCGGCCCGGCGAGTTCGTGGTGGAGTTCCTGATCGACCGCCCGCCGCCAGGGACCGCCGACGCCTACCTGCGGCTGATCCCCCGCACCGAGATGGACATCGCCATCGTCGGCGCCGCGGCGCGCATCACCCTCGACGCCGACGGCAGCTGCGTTGCGGCGGCGATCGCGCTCGGCGCCGTTGCGCCGACGGTCATCACTGTGCCCGCGGCCTCGGGAGGGCTCATTGGGCAACCCATCGACGCCCGAGCTCTGGCCGCGGTCGCCGCCGCAGCCAGCGCAGCGGCCAGCCCCATCGACGACAAGCGCGGCACCGTGACCTACCGGCGGCAGGTGGCGGGCGTGCTGGCGAAGCGGGCCGTGGCCGAAGCGGCCGGGCGGGCCAGGAACGGAGACGGGCCATGAGCCGCACCCATGTGAGATGTCGGATCAACGGCGACGACGCCGAATTCCTGTGCGACGCGGGGGATGCGCTGCTGGACGCGCTGCGTGACGAGATGGGCCTCATGGGCGCCAAGGAGGGCTGCGGCACCGGCGACTGCGGCGCCTGCTCGATCCTGATGGACGGGCGACTTCAGTGCTCCTGCCTCGTATTCGCTCCCGAGGCGGAGGGTTCCAGCATCGTCACCGTGGAGGGCATCGCCGACGGCGACCGGCTGCACCCGCTGCAGCAGTGCTTCCTCGAGGGCGCCGCCCTGCAGTGCGGCGTCTGCACGCCGGGGTTCCTGGTGGCCGCCAAGGCGCTCTTGGACCGCAACCCCGACCCGACCGAGACCGAGGTGCGCTACGCGCTCGCCGGCAACCTCTGCCGCTGCACGGGCTACGACAAGATCGTCCGCTCGGTGCTGGCGGCGGCAGCCGTCATGCAGCAGGGGAAGGAGGAGGCAGCGAGATGACCATCACCGACCAGCGGCCCGGCTACCGCTACGTGGGGACGCGCCCCGTACGCCACGACGGCCTCGACAAGGTCGTCGGCAAGGCCCGCTACGCAGCCGACCTGGTGCTGCCCGGCATGCTCTACGGCCACATCCTGCGCTCGCCGCACGCCCACGCCCGCATCGTCGCCATCGACACCGCAGCGGCGGAGGCGATGCCGGGCGTGCGGGCAGTCATCACCGGCGCGGACTTTCCCGAACTGCCGGCCGACGACCCCGAGCGGAACACGACCCGCAACCTCATGGCTCGCGACAAGGTCCTGTACGAGGGCCACGCAATCGCCGCGGTGGCCGCCACCAGCCAGCGGGCGGCCAAGGCAGCAGCCAAGGCCATCGCAGTGACCTACGAGGTGCTCCCCCACACCCTCGACATCCGCGAGGCGATGGCGCCCGGGGCCCCGCTGCTACACGACGACGTCTTCACGACCGGCCTCGACTCCGAACCGAGCGAGCCCTCCAACGTCGCCAACCGCACCTGCTACGAGCGCGGCGACATCGAGCAGGGATTCGCCGACGCCGCCGTCGTCGTGGAAGGCGAGTTCGTCACCAAGGCCGTGCACCAGGGCTACATCGAGCCCCATGCCTGCGTGGCCGACACAGGCCAGGACGGCAAGACGGTGATCTGGTGCTCCTCCCAGGGACACTTCCGGGTGCGATCGCAGACCGCCGCCATGCTGGGCTGGGACACAGCTCGCATCAAGGTGATCCCCGCTGAGATCGGCGGCGGATTCGGCGGCAAGACCACCATCTACCTGGAGCCCCTTGCCGTGGCCCTGTCGGCTCGGGCGGGCCGCCCGGTCAAGCTGGTCATGAGCCGTGAGGAGGTCTTCCGGGCGACCGGCCCCACCCCAGGCTCGGTGATCCGCCTCAAGCTGGGCGCCGCTGACGACGGCAAGATCACGGCCGCCAAGGCTTGGATGGCGTATGAGAGCGGTGCCTTCCCAGGTCCGTGGGCGATGCTCGGCTGCATGTGCGTGATCTCCCCGTACAACGTGGAGAATTTCCTGATCGAGGGCTACGAAGTGGTCGTGAACAAGCCGGTGAACGTGGCCTACCGGGCACCCTCGGCGCCGATGGCCGCCTTCGCCGCCGACACCCTCGTGGATGAGATCGCCCGCCGTCTCGACATGGACCCAATCGAGCTGCGGCTGCTGAACTGCCCGAGCGCCGGCGACCAGGCCCCCTACGGACCGAAGTGGCCTCGAATCGGTCTGCGGGAATGCTTGGAGGCCGTCCGCGACAGCGACCACTACCGCAGCGAGCCGGCGCCGGGACACGGCCGGGGCGTGGCCAGCGGGTTCTGGTTCAACATTGGCGAAGCCTCCAGCGCCACCGTGAACCTCAACGAGAACGGCACCGCGACCGTGGTTACCGGCAGCCCCGACATCGGCGGCAGCCGGGCCTCCATGGCGCTCATGGCCGCCGAGGAGCTCGGCATCGACGTGTACGACATTCAGCCGGTCGTGGGCGACACCGAGGTCGTCGGCTTCACCGACGTCACCGAAGGCAGCCGTGCCACCTTCGCCACCGGGATGGCGGTCGTGGAGGCCTGCCGGGACCTCAAGCGCCAGCTGTGCGGGCGCGCCGCGGTCATGTGGGACTGCGACAGCGACGAGGTTGCGTGGTCCGACGGCCAGGCCACCCACCGCGCCGGCGAGCACGAGCCGCTGGCGCTGGCCGCCATCACCGCCGAGGCCGGGCGCACCGGCGGGCCTTTGGGGGCCACCGCCTCGCTCAACGCCCGCGGCGCCGGGCCCGCCTTCTCGGTTCAGGTCACCGACGTGTCGGTGGACGAGGAGACCGGCCGGGTGACCGTGGAGCGCTACACCACCGCTCAGGACGCCGGCACCGCCATCCACCCCGACTACGTCGAGGGCCAGATGCAGGGCGGCGTTGCGCAGGGCATCGGCTGGGCGCTCAACGAGGAGTACATCCACGACGCCGACGGCGTCATGGAGAACCCGGGGTTCCTGGACTACCGGATTCCGGTGGCTTCGGACCTGCCGATGATCGAGACCATCATCGTGGAGGTACCCAACCCCAACCACCCGTACGGGGTGCGCGGCGTGGGTGAGGTCGGCATCGTGCCGCCGATTCCGGCCCTGGCCAACGCGGTCTACGACGCCACTGGGGCGCGCATCCGCGAGCTGCCGCTGTCGCCGCCGCGGGTGCTGGCGGCGATCACGGCCCGCAACGGCGACGGGGGCTGATGGCGCAGGTGCATTTCAGCGCCGGCCAGCGTCGCCTCACCGGCGGCGTGGCGCATACGGACGTGGATGCCGCCACGGTGCGGGAGCTGCTGCGCAAGCTGGAGGAGATGTTCCCGGGCATCCGGGCGCACCTCGACCAGACCGCCTCCACGGCTATCGCCATCGACGGCGACATCATCCCCGACCCGCTGTATGAGCCGATCCCCGCCGACGCCGAGGTGCATTTCATCGCGCCCTTGGCCGGCGGCTGAGCGGCGCGTCCGTGAAGTTCGCGAGGCCCGGCGGGTCGCCTATCTCGGGGCGTCTCGCGAGACAGGCGTCGTGAGCTGCAGCGCCTCCCCCGCCAACATGATCGACCTGACCGGGCGGGTGGTCCTCGTGACCGGCGCCGGAAGCGGCGCCCGCGGCGGCGGCAGCGAGAGCGTCGGCGGGATCGTCGGCAGCGGCATCGGCAGCGGGATCGTTCGGCGGTTCGTGGCGACCGGCGCCACCGTCGTGGCGCACACCCGCAACTCCCCAACCGATCACCTGCGCTATCCCGACGGCACTCCGGTCGCCACCGTGCGGGCCGACCTGACGACACCTGACGGACCGCCCGGCGTGATCGAAGAGACGCTGGAACTGCACGGGCGCCTCGACGGTCTCGTGAACAACGCCGGCGCCCAGCCGATCGCCCGCTTCGACACCCTCACAGACCAGCAGTTCACCGACATGATGGACCTCAACGTCACCGCCACCCACCGGCTGACGCAGCTGGCCGCCGCGGCGATGCGCGCCAACAGCAACCCCGCCGGCGGCTCGATCATCCACATCGCCTCCATCGAGGCCCGCCACCCGACGGTCATGCACGGTCACTACGCCACCTCCAAAGCCGCCTTGGTGATGCACGCCCGGGCGGCGGCGCTGATGTACGGCCCCGACGGAATCCGCGTCAACACCGTCTCGCCGGGGCTCATCGACCGGCCCGGCCTCAGCGACGACTGGCCCGAGGGCGTCCACCGCTACCTGGCCGCCGCACCGCTGCAACGCCTCGGCACCCCCGAGGACGTGGGCGACGCCTGCGTGTTCCTCTGCTCGGACCTGTCGCGCTGGATCACCGGCACCGACCTGCTCGTCGACGGCGGCGTCCTCACCAACACCACTTGGTGAGCCGATGAGCCTCGCTGATCGCGTCTACATCGTGACCGGCGCCGCCGGTGGCCTCGGCACCGGGATCGCCGAGGCGCTCCTGGACGCGGGCAGCTCGGTAGCCTTGGCCGACCTCGATCCGCAGGCCGTCACCGAGACGGCTCGCCGCCTCGACACCGCAGGCAGGCGCACCGTCGGAGTCGGATGCGACGTGGCTACAGACGGCAGTGTCGCCGACGCAGTGGCCGCGACACTGGCGCGCTTCGGACGTCTCGACGGGGTCGTCAACAACGCCGGCGTGATCGAGATGGGCGAGGCCCGCCACGCCGCCAGCGCCGCCTGGGCGCGCCAACTCGACGTCAACGTGACCGGCGTGTTCCGAATGTGCCGGGCCGCCCTGGAGCATCTCGCCGCCTCCGACGGGGCCGCCATCGTCAACGTCGCCTCCAACTGCGGCAAAGTCGGCTTCCCCAACATGGCCGGCTACAACGCCTCCAAGGCCGCCGTCATCAACCTGACGCGGTCGCTGGCCGCCGAGTGGGCACCGCTCGGTATCAACGTCAACGCCGTCTGCCCGGGCGCGGTCGACACGCCGATGCTGGCCAGCGTGGCCGACTGGCTGGCCAACCAGCAGGGCGGCGACGCCGAGGTCATCCTGGCCGGCATGGCCCTTCCCCAGCTCGGCCGCAAGATCGCCCCCATCGAAGTCGGGCGCGTCGTCGCCTTCCTCCTCTCGCCTGAGGCCACCATCATCCGCGGCCAGGCCATCAACGTCGACGCCGGCGAGACCCCCTACTAGCGGGCGCCACCATGGCCAACTTCGAGGACGTTCGTACGCTGGCAACGTCTGGGGCCCCCTGATCCGGCAGATCGCCTGCATCCGGCAGCGTGATGGCTTCGTTCAAGCCGATCCGACGTTGCATCCGCCGCGCCTCGCCCATCTGCTCGGGCTGGAGGAGCGACACGACGAGACCGCCCCGACCGGCCCGGGCTGTCCGACCCGAGCGGTGCAGGTACGTCTTGTGATCCTCCGGTGGGTCGAAGTGAACGACCGACGCCACGTCCTCCACATGGATTCCCCGAGCAGCCACGTCGGTGGCGACGAGCGCCTGCACGCGGCCGGCGGTGAACTGCCGGAGCGCGCGCGTCCGGCGGTCCTGGGCGTGACCACCGTGGATCACCGCGGCGCTGATGCCGCGCTGGGAGAGTTGGCGGGTCAGACGGTCCGAGCCGTGCCGGGTCCGGCAGAACACGATGGTCTGGCCCGCCGCCTTGATCACCCGCGCGCAGGCGGCCACCCGCTCGGCCTGGTTGACCTGCCAGAACCGGTGGTCGGCGGCGACCACGTCCGGCGTCTCGGCGTCAACGGTGTGTGTGACCGGCCTGTTCTGGTAGTCGCGGGTGAGCGTCTTCACGTCACCGTCGAGGGTCGCCGAGAACAGGAAGGTCTGGCGGTCCGGTGCCGTCTGGTCGAGGAGGCGCCGCACCGCCGGGAGGAATCCCATGTCGGAGAGGCGGTCCGCCTCGTCGATGACCGCCAGCTGCACGTCCTGCAGGCGCACGGCGCCCTGTGCGAGCAGGTCTTCGAGCCGGCCGGGGCAGGCGACGAGGACCTCGAGGCCGTCACGCAGCTGCTTCCGCTGGCGGTCGTAGCCGACCCCCCCGTAGACGACTCCGACCCGGACCTCGCCGGCGAAGCTGCGAAGGTCGGTGGCGATCTGCTCGGCCAGCTCGCGGGTGGGTGACAGGACGAGCGCCGTCGGCCGCTTGGACCTCGCCTTGACCGCATTTGCGACGAGGGGAATGCCGAAAGCGAGCGTCTTGCCCGATCCGGTGGGTGCCCGTCCGCAGATGTCGCGCCCGGCGAGGGCGTCGGCCATGACGGCCGCTTGTATCTCGAACGGTTCGTGAATGCCGCCGCGCTGCAGGGCGCGGCTGATCGATGCGGGTACGCCCAGTCGGGCGAAGGTGGTGGACATGATGCTCCTTGCCCGCGCCACGCGGGCCGTCTGATGTACGCGAGTGCCTGAACTCGTTGATGTGGGGCACCGCGGTTGGGTGGCTCACACAGAATCAATCAAGGTAAGCGAACTGTGCGCCCAACGACCGGGAACTCCGGCCGGTCCCTGCAGGCTACCAGCGTCCGCCCCAAGACCTCCCCGTCTCCCGAGGACGCCTCCCGAGCTGTGCTGAGTCGTCCCTAGTAGGGCAGGCCAACGGCCTTCGTCAGGAACTCCAACCGCAATCCGCTGATCAGATGCCGGAACTCGAACGACCAGGCCGGGTTGCCGTGCACGAACACGATCGACTCCCCCGAACCCTCGTCGACGTAGTGAATCGAGTGTCCCCGTGGAGTCGTGAAGAACCGGCTCTCGAAAGGAAACAAGTCATCCGAGACCCAAGCCGGCCGCACACCGGCCGGAGAACCACCCACGACGCGAGCCTACTGCTGCCGCCGCGACGGTAGCTGCGGAGTTGGAGACGCTGGGCTAGCGGACCAAGCAGCGCGACACATCCTCGGCGCGACGAATACTTTGGGAACCTGATGTTATGATGTAGCGTCATGCGCACACAAATCGCTCTCGACGCCGAACAACACGCGCTCGTCAAGCACAAAGCCGCCGACTTGGGCATCAGCATGGCTGAGTACATCCGCCGTCTCGTTGAGCGCGACCTGCAACAGGCAGGCCCGCGTGCCGACGTCTCCGACATCTTCGGCATCGGAGACTCCGGGGGAAGCGACATCGCCGTCAACCGCAAACACGCCACCGCCGAGGCGATCACCGCTCGAGCCACCGGCCCCGGCGGCCGCGTGACCGAGGACGACGTCATTGCGGCGTCGCGATTGGAGCCGGTGTGGGCGTCGCGTTGGGTGCCGCGTTCAGCAGGCGTCGCGATGGCGGCGAGGGGTGAGTGCAACCTCTTGGGTCGTCGCCGCTAGGGCGGATCGGTCGGGCGGGTGAGGGTGAATCCCTCATAGCCGTTGGCGGCCACCTCGTCGCAGGCGGCCCGGTAGTTGTGGGTTCCGCCCAGGTACATGGTGATGCCGCGGCGCTTGCCGGGGATGTTCGCCCCGGTCCACCACGAGTCGGTCTTGCCGACGAGGCTTTGGGCGGCGAGCTCGTCCACGTGCCGGGTCCAGCGAGCTTCCGCCTGGGCATCGGCGTCAATTCGCTCGAAGCCGCTCTCGGCCATGTGGGCCAGGCAATCGGCGATCCAGTCCACGTGCTGCTCGATCGACAGCATCATGTTGCTGAGAACCGCCGGGCTGCCGGGCCCGGTGATCATGAACAGGTTCGGGAACCCCGACGCCGCCAGGCCCAAGTACGTGGCTGCCCCGTCCGCCCACTTGTCCCGCAGCGCCAGCCCGCCGACGCCGCGGATGTCCATCGACAAGAGCGCGCCGGTCATCCCGTCGAAGCCGGTGGCGTAGACCAACACGTCGAGGTCGTAGTGACCCTCTGACGTGCGCACTCCCCGGGGCGTGATCTCGGTGATCGGCGCCGCCTTCACGTCCACCAGCGTGACGTTGGGGCGGTTGTAGGTCTCGAAGTAGTCGATGTCCACGATCAACCGCCGAGCCCCGATCGGGAACTGGATCTCCGCGAGCTTCTCTGCGACGCCGGGATCGTCGATCTTGGCCTTTATCTTGTCGCGCACGAACCGGGCGGCGCGTTCGTTCGATGCGGGCTCGGTCAGGATGTCGTCGAAGGTCAAGGCGAAGCCCGGCCCGCCATGTTGCCAAGCGGACTCAAGAATCTGAGCGCGGGCGGCTGCGTCGAGGTCCGAAGATGCCGGGGCGAGGGGACGGGACAGCCCAGCGGGGGTCGTCCGCTTGAATTCCTGCCGTGCCCGGAAGCTGTCGCGGCGTTCCCGGCGGGCCTCGTCGTCCAGCGGCCTGTTCCGTGCCGGAACGGCGTACTGGGCGGTGCGTTGGAAGACGAAGACGCGCTCAGCCGTCTTGGCGACCTGGGGGATCACCTGCACGCCGCTGGAGCCGGTGCCGATCACACCGACCCGCCTGCCGGCCACGTCGACGCCCTCGGCGGGCCAGCGGGCGGTGTGGTGCTGGATGCCAGCGAAGGTCTCAGCACCGGGGATCGACGGCTTGTGTACCTCCGACAGACAGCCGGCCGCCGACACCAGAAACCGGGCCAAGATCGTGGCACCGTCCGACGTGTCGATGACCCAGCGGTTCCGGCCCTCGTCGAAGCGGGCCCGCTCCACCCGTGTGCCGAACCGGATGTCACCCCGCAGGCCGAAGCGGTCGGCGACATAGTTGAAGTAGCGCTCCAGTTCGGCCTGGGTGGGATAGCGCTCGCTCCAGTCCCACTCCTGTTCGAGCTCCTCAGAGAACGAGTAGCAGTAGTCCCAGCTCTCCACGTCGCAGCGGGCGCCCGGATAGCGGTTCCAATACCACGTCCCGCCGACGCCGCCGCCCTGCTCGAAGACCCGCGCCGAGAACCCCAGGCCACGCAGCCGGTGCAGCATGTAGAGCCCCGCCGCGCCCGCGCCGATCACGACGGCATCGAAGTCGCTGAGTCGCCCTGCACCGACAGCTGCGGCCTCGAGGCGCCGGTCCGACATCAAGAATCCCGCCTCCGCGTCGCGCCGATCCCGACGAGCAAGCTAGCGGCGAGCCGCAGGCGACCCTCCGACCAGGCGACCCGGACCGCGCCCGAGTGGTAGCCCGCGCGAACCTGCACCGCGCCCTCCGCTTCGCCCTCGACATCGGCTCCTGACCGGCCGCGCGCCGCAGTTCAGGAATTTGCGATTCTGGCCACACCCGGCATCGTCAGCAGCCTGCTACAGATTGACGGGGTAGACCGGGTCCTGGCCGGACAGCACGAGGGCCACCTGCTGGGCGGCCTTGACCTGGAGGTCCAGCACCGACTCCTCGGAGTAGAACGCGGTGTGCGGCGTGAGAATCACGTTCGCTCGGCCGTACAGCGGCAGGTCCGCGGCGGGCGGCTCGTCGGGCAGCACGTCGAGGCCGGCCCCGGCAATGACGCCGCGGTCCAGCGCCTCGGCCAGAGCGGCGACGTCCACCAGCCCACCGCGGGCGGTGTTGACGACCACGGCCCCCGGCCGCATCATCGCCAGCGCCTCGGCGCCGATCATGTGACGAGTCTCCGGGGTGAGCGGCGCATGCACCGACACGAAGTCTGCGCGCCCCAACAACTCCTCGAACGGCACCAGCTCGACGCTCAGCGCAGCGGCAGCGGCACGATCCACGTACGGATCGAACGCCAGCACACCCAGCCCGAAAGCCTGGGCCTTGGAGGCCACGAGCCGGGCGATCTTGCCGAAGCCCACCAAGCCGACCGTCCGCCCTCGCAGCCGGTAGATCGGCTTCACCGCGGCGAGGTCCCAGCTCCCGCCATGTACCAGCGCGTTGCCCCGCGTCACGTTGCGGGCCAGCGCCAGCATGAGCGCCACAGCGTGATCGGAGACCTCGTCCTCGCAGTACTCCGGGACGTTGGTCACCACGACCCCCTTGGCCGTCGCCGCCTCCAGATCCACCGTGTCGATCCCGATGCCGGTGCGGGCGATGATCCGGCACCGCTCGAAGCGGTCGATCAGGTCCGCGGGCAGTTGGGCGTACGTGTTGATGACCGCGTCGGCCTCGGCCGCCACAGCCAAGACGTCGGCCGCACCGACCGAGGCGGACATCCGGATCTCCACGCCGAGCGGGGCGAGCACCTCTCGCGTCGGTTCGAGATCAGGGAAAGGGTGGTCGGTGACCGCTACGACAGGATTCGCCATCAGGGTCTCCTCAGTGCGATTCGAGCCGCCGGCACCGCAGTCAGCATCAGGTCGCAGTCTACGAACGGGATTTTCGCCTCGCCGGGCGGGATCTAGCGGATCTGTTGCACGCGATCGGCTGTGCCCCACGCCTGATCGGCAGTCAATACATCGGTGTCGAGTCGCTCGGCGAGGGCCATGCACAGACGGTCACCGAGCGAAAGACCTTCGCCGCGACGCCATCGGCTGGCTGCCCACTCGGCGTCCTCGGTCACCACGGGTTCGATCCGGACCGCGTAGCTCTCCAACAGGGCTCGGACCAGATGCCAGTCTCGTCCCGCGCCGATCACCTTTTGTGCAACCTCGGACCAGTTGGCCGCGCCGCAGCGAACATCGCCGGCGAGCGCCTCTTCAACGACGCTCGTTCCATCTTCGCCTTGAAGGAAGGCGAGCAGCGCCGAACTGTCGGCCACGACGGTCATCGGGAATTCTCGTGCTGGGCGAGACTCCGGCGGTCCGCCAGCAGCTCCCCTACGAGATCCAGACCGCTCAGTTCAGCGCGGACCCGGGCGCGCAGCTGCTCTCGCGTCAGGAGGACGAGGCCGTCGCGCGATTCCAAGAGCACCAGTGGTGTCCCCTCGGCCAAGCCAGCGCGCTCGCGCACGGCGGCGGGCACAACGATCCGACCCCTGTCTCCCACTACCAGCGCATATGTCCCACTCATAGAATCACTGTACCACCACCCACGTCGCGTGGGCGCACCTCAGAGGGAGCAGGATCATAAGCTCGTACTTCTACAATCTGTAGCTTATACTGGCTGGCGTGTGGGAAGTCGAGTTCACCGACGAGTTTGGCGAATGGTGGGACGGCCTGACCCCCGAGCAGCAGGAAGCACTCGATGACCGGGTGATGCTGCTCGCCGAGGTCGGACCGAGCCTGCGCCGCCCCGTCGTCGGGGAGATCACCTCGTCACGACACGCCCACATGAAAGAGCTCCGCGTCTCCAAGGCCGGCGCACTGCGAGTGCTCTTCGCCTTCGACCCGCGGCGCCACGCCATCCTCCTGCTCGGGGGCGACAAGTCGGGTCGCTGGCAGGAGTGGCACAACTGGGCGATCCGCCGAGCCGACGACCTCTACGACACCCACCTCGAGGAACTACGAGCAGAAGGGCTCCGCGAGAACGAGCCCCAATAGCCAAGGAGACCACCCCCATGCCACGCACCAAGTCCTACCGGGACCTTCACGACCGGGTTGCCGAGCGGCCCGGCGCCGCTGAGCGCCTCTCCGCCCTGCGGCTGGACACCCTCGCAGAGATCGGCTTGCACGAACTGCGCAGCTCCCTCGAACGCTCACAGGCCGACCTCGCCGCCGAACTGGGCATCAGCCAACCGGCCGTCTCCCAACTCGAACGCGGCGAAGACGTGAAAGTGTCAACCCTGCGCGGCTACCTCGACAGCCTCGGCGCCCGACTCCAAATCCTCGCCATCTTCGACGACGGCGAAGCAGAAACCGCCATCCCGATCCGCATCGGAGTCAGCACCTAGGTATACCCGGCCATGACGTTGGTGACAGCCTGGCGGGAGGCAAGTCCGTGACCTGGCCACAACCGGGCGGTTCTGGCGGCCACCAACGAGCAGAACTGCTGTCCGCCGCTGGGCAGATCCCACTGGCCCTTGACAACGCATCGCGGGACCTTGTAACTGCGGTGAGCTGAGGTCTGGGACGCCGAGGAGGGAACACGTCCACAGCGGCGCACCGGTACTTCGGACCGCCGCGGACGACCCTTGGAGCCGATCCGTGTGCGGCGTTACCACCGTCGCTGTGCGGTGGGTCCGCCACCGCCGAGCGATGCCGCCCTGCAAGCTCTACTTCAGTACCGCAACGAAGTCGCTTGCGCCGACATCACCTATCTGCCGATCTAGTCCGGTTTCGGATCCCTGACCATCGTGCTCGACGTGCTGTCGTGCCGACGTTGCGGCGATCGAGGCACGATCTGGAGCTTGTCCGGCACGGATTGGGGCGGCGGCTGACCCGACGATGAAGATGTGGACTTGGAAGACGAAGAGGATCTTCTCTCCGAAGCGGAGCGTGACACGATCGACATGACACGAACTACAGAACTCCTTGCGGGGACGCTAGAAACACTGCGCAGTCTCGCTGACCGCCACCGCGACGCGCTATACGCTGAACTCGAAGTCGGTGCGGACGAGGACAAGAGCGTGGCCGAGGAACTCTTCGAGGAGGAGCTAGACAACCTGTTGCGCGACGACGACGACTTCCACCAGGTGACGGATGCTCTGATGGAGGAGATCGAGAAGCGCTTCGAGCTGCTGCCGCCAGGGCAAGTCAACAAGACACGACAGGGCTGGCCGCTCACCTGGAGTGGCCAGTGGCCGTTCGACGAGCGTGCCGAGTTCCTCTCGGCAATCTCCCGTTTCTCGAGCAACTACGCACCCCTATTTGGGCAGTTGCTGACGCCGCTAGTGAACGGCATACGCGTCTCCGGTCCATTCTCTCCGGCGTGGGACGGAAACGAGGTGCCGAAACTCGTCCTTCTTGATGGCGAAGGGCTAGGCCATACGCCTAAGTCGACGTCGGCGGTGTCGACGGCAGTGAGTCGCCGCATTGAGGCGGCGGATGCGGTGCTCCTGGTAGACAACGCCACCCAGCCGATGCAGGCGGCGACTCTCGCCGCCATGCACGAGGTCGTAGCGACCGGCAATGCCCGCAAACTCATCATAGCGTTCACACACTTCGATAAGGTCAAGGGCGACAACCTGACAAGCCCGGATGCGACGGCGCGACACGTCTTGGACTCAGCCGACAACGTGCTCGAGGCCTTCGGAGAAGAACTGGGTCCGTACGCTGAACGCACCCTGCGACAGCGTCTAGAAAACGCACGCTTCTTCCTGGGGGACATCCACGAGCCGCTGAGCGAAACCGCCGCCTCGGGAAGGCGCACCATGTCGCAACTCCGCAAGCTCCTCGACCGCATCGATGAAGTGATCGAGCAGCCGGAGCTTGCGGCGGCGCGGCCGGTCTATGACCGGATGAACCTCGTACTCGCAATCCGTAGCGCGGCCGACGCCTTCCATGAGAAGTGGCGACCGCGCCTCGGCCTCGAGTCCAAGCCCGGCTTCACGAAGGAACACTGGACGCGGGTCAGGGCCCTGAGCCGTCGACTCGGCACGGGAATGGCCGACGAATACGACACCCTTCGGCCGATCGCCGATCTCCGCAAGGAACTGGTGCAGCGCATCTACGTGTTTGTTCAGAATCCTCTGGGCTGGGAGGGGCCCGAGCCGACAGAGGCCGAGAAGCCGGACACCTTCGACGCCTTTGCGGACAACCTGGCCCGACGGCTGCTCGAAGTGTGCACCCGCCGCGTGCGGGACGAACGCGCAGAGCAGTGGCAGGACGCGTACTTCAAGCACGGAATCCGCTCGACTTTCGTACGCGCCCGAATCATCGGCGACGAGATCTACAGGCTAGCGGCGCCTGTTCCGGACGCCACGCCATCTCCTGATCGCAACCAGTTCCTCCGTGACATTGTCGCGGAGGTCGAGCGGGCGGCCGAAGAGACCAACGCCCGGCTTGAGTAGGGTAAAACGTCCGTGACCTGTGTCGCTGTCGGCACTACAGACCTGCCCGCCTCCTACGCGAATTCGATCTTGCCGCCCAGGAACTGCACGCCGTTAAGTTCTTAGGATCTCAAGCGCAGCGTGATGTCGCGGATGTCACCGATGTACAAGCGGAGCGCATCGGCATCCAGGTCGGCCGGCTCATCATCTGGTCTGGGGTGTCGGAGGGGGGACTTGAACCCCCACGCCCTTAGCGGGCACATGGCCCTCAACCATGCGCGTCTACCAAATTCCGCCACTCCGACGGGGGTGCCGGCCTGCGCCGGCTCAGGTGTCCATCATGAGGGCGAGCGCCAGAGTGACGAAGCCGAAGATCAGCGCCGCCACGATGGTGATGCGGTCCAGGTTCTTCTCGATGACCGTGGAGCCGGCCGCCGAGGCACCCAGGCCGCCGCCGAACATGTCCGACAGGCCACCGCCGCGCCCGCTGTGCAGCAGCACCAGCAGGACTACACCGACGGTGGTCACGACGTGCAGGACGATCGCCAGGATGAACATCGTCGGCAGGATACCAGCGCCGGGCGGCCGTACGGTCGGCAGTCCTGAGGCCGTCTGGATCGCCTCCACCCGGATCCTGGCCTTCGCCGGGATGACGTGACGACGCTTGTTGTCAGCTCGCCAGGCGGTACTGAACGATGCGGGCGAAGTCGTCGGCGTCGAGGCTCGCCCCGCCGACCAGGGCACCGTCGATGTCGGGCTCAGCCATGAGGGCTGCCGCGTTGACGGGTTTGACCGAGCCGCCGTATTGGATGCGTACCGCTTCCGCCGCGGCCGCGCCGAAGGACTCACCGATCCGGCGACGAATCTCGGCGCAGACCTCCTGGGCGTCGCCGGGGCTCGCCACCCGGCCCGTGCCGATCGCCCACACGGGCTCATACGCCACCACGAGGCCAGCCGCCTGCTCCCGCTTCAGACCGGCCATGCCGGCGGTGAGCTGGCCCAGCACCACCTCAGCGGTGGCGTCGGCTTCGCGCTGCTCGAGGGTCTCCCCCACTGCCAGGATCGGGGTCATGCCGTGGCGCAACACGGCGCGGACCTTGCGGTTGACGCCCTCGTCGGTCTCGCCGAACAGCGCCCGCCGCTCGGAGTGCCCCACGATCACGTAACGCACTTGCAGCTTGGCCAGCATCGCCGGGGACACCTCGCCGGTGAAGGCTCCAGAGTCCTCGTCGTGGCAGTGCTGGGCGCCCAGCAGGATGGGGATGTCGTCGATATCCAGCACCGTCTGCACCGAGCGCAGGTCCGTGAACGGCGGGTGGACGCACACGTCGAGGGCCGCGTGGTCGGCGTCGGTCAGGGCGTAGGACAGCTTCTGCACCAGGCTGATCGCCTCGAAGTGGTTGAGGTGCATCTTCCAGTTGCCGCAGATGAGCGGCCGGCGAGCGCTGGTCACGGCTGCATCTCCTGATCCGACCGACGGGTTCCGCTCCCGATGTCTACAACCCGGAGCGCCAGGTCCGTTGCTGGGGACCCTCGACTAGTCACGGTCTTCCACCTCGTGGGTCGGCAGCGACAGACGCTCCGCGGACTCTCGTAGCGCGGCCAGGCCGGGCAGGTCGCCGTGCTCCAGCAGCGCCAGCGACGCCCCGCCGCCGGTGGAGAGATGGCTCACCGAACCGGCGAGGCCCATGGACGCCAGCGCGGCCCCACTGTCGCCGCCTCCGACGACGCTGTGGGCGCGGGTCTCGGCCAAGGCCTCGGCGACTGTGAAGGTGCCCGCGGCGAAGCGGGGATCCTCGAAGGCACCCAGCGGGCCGTTCCAGAAGACCGTGCCGGCGTCGGCGATCGTGTCGGCGAAGAGCGCGGCGGTGCCCGGCCCGATGTCGGCGCCGAGCCAGCCCTCGGGCAGGTCGCGACCGAACTGCCGCACCGCTCCGCCGGCCACCGGGCCGCCGATCCGCCCGCCGGGGCCGAGACCCACCAGGTCTTCGGGCAGGTGCAGCGGGAAGCCGCCGTCGAGGAGCGCCCGGCAGTCCTCAAGGCGGCTCGGGTCGCACAGGGAGGCCCCGATGCCATGACCGGCGGCCTCCAGGAAGGTGAAGCACATCGCCCCGCCGATGAGCACCGAGTCGGCCAGATCGCATACGGCTCGCACCACCCCGAGTTTGTCGGCCACCTTGGCGCCACCGAGCATCACCACGAACGGCCGCCGCGGCGCACGGCGCAGGCTCAGAATCTCCGCCACCTCCACCAACATCAGCAGCCCGGCGGCGCTCGGCCGCAGCCGCGGCGGTCCCACGACGGAGGCGTGGGACCGATGGGCGACAGCGAAGGCGTCGTTGACGAAGACATCGTGGCGGGCGACGAGACGCTCGGCCAGCGCCGGGTCTCCCGCCTCCTCGCCCGGGTCGAACCGGAGGTTCTCCAGCAGCGCGACACCGGGCACTGACTCGGCGAGGCACCGGCGGACGGGTGCCATGTCGCATGCCGGATCGGGCCGGCCCCCGGGGCGGCCCAGGTGGCTGCACAGCGTCACCTCGGCGCCGGCCTCGCGTAGCGCCTGGATCGTCGGGACGATCTCGGCGATGCGGGTGTCGTCGGCCACCTCGCCGCCGCGCAACGGAACGTTCAGATCGGCCCGAAGTAGCACACGGCACCCGCCGAGGTCACCCAGGTCGGGGATCGTCGGCAGCCGCATGGCGCGGGATGAAGCGGCCGCTAGGCGCCGATGCGGGCCACGAGGTCCACGAGGCGGTTGGAGTAGCCCCACTCGTTGTCGTACCAGCCGCAGACTTTCACTAGGTTGCCGCCGGCCATGGTGAGGCCCGAGTCGAAGACGCACGAGGCCGGCGAGCCCACGATGTCACTGGAGACGAGCGGCTCCTCGGACCACTCCAGCACTCCCGCCAGCGGCGGCGAGGCGGCGGCCCGCTCGAAGGCGGCGTTGACTTCGGCGGCATCGGCGGGTCGCTCCAGGGTGGCGGTGAGGTCGGTGAGCGAGCCGTCGGCGACCGGCACCCGCAGGGCGATGCCGTCGAGCCGGCCGGCCATGGCGTCGAGCACCAGCCCCGTGGCCCGAGCCGCCCCCGTGGAGGTGGGGATGATGTTGATCGCCGCCGCCCGACTGCGGCGCAGGTCGCTGTGCGGACCGTCCACCAGCATCTGGTCGCCGGTGTAGGCGTGAACGGTGCTCATGAAGCCCCGCTCGACTCCGAAGGCGTCGTCCAGGACTTTCACCATCGGCACCAGGCAGTTGGTGGTGCAGGAGGCGTTGGAGACCACGAGGTGGCTGTCGGGGTCGAAGGTGTGGTCGTTCACGCCGACGACGAACGTGGCGTCGACGTCTTTTGCGGGCGCGGAGATCACGACCCGCTGAGCACCCGCGTCGAGGTGCGCTGCCGCCTTGTCGCGGCTGGTGAAGAAGCCGGTGGACTCCACAACGACCTGCACTCCCAGTTCGCCCCACGGCAGGGAGGCGGGGTCGCGCTGGGCCAGCACCGGCAGCAAATCCCCGTCGACGCTGATGCCGCCGTCTGTGGCGCGGACCTCCCACGGCGCGGTGCCCAGCACCGAGTCGCGTCGCAGCAGGTGCGCCATTGCCTCCGGGGCGCCCAGGTCGTTGACCGCCACCACGTCGAGGTCGGCCCGGCGCGCCCGCAGGGCCCGGTAGAAGTTGCGCCCGATGCGCCCGAAGCCGTTGATTCCCACCCTGACGCTCATGTGTTCCCTCCGTCGTGTCTCGTCCTCGCCGCTGGCGGCTGGGTCTCAGCGCCGCCGGGCCGCAGTCCTCAGCGTTGCAGATCCCGATGCTGGACTTGCGGATCGAATCCGATCCGCCGCAGCGTGGCCGCGGCGTGCTCGGCCAGACACACCGAGCGGTGCCTTCCCCCCGTGCAGCCGAACGCCAGCGTGAGGTACGTCTTGCCTTCCGCCTCGAAGGCGGGCAGCAGCATTTCGCAGAGCTCGTCGAGGTGCCCGGTGAACCGCTCCCCCAGCGGGCTGCCCGCCACGAACGCTCGCACACGCTCGTCGCTGCCGTCCAGGGGCCGCAGGTCGGCCTCCCAGTGCGGGTTCGGCAGGAATCGGCAGTCGAAGACCATGTCCACGTCGGCGGGCAGGCCGTGGCGGAAGCTGAACGAGAGCACCCGCGTCGTGAGGCGCCGAGTGCCGGCGTCGTCGATCAAGCGCACGAGGCGGTCGCGCAGTTCGTGTACGTTGCTGTCGGAGGTGTCGATCACCACGTCGGCTTCGGCACGCAGTCCGCACAGGGCGTGCCGCTCGGCCTCCACGGCCTCCTCCACCGAGCCCCGCTGCGCGAACGGGTGGCGTCGGCGCGAGCCTTCGTAGCGCTGCACCAGCACTTGCGTGCGAGCCTCCAGGAACCACAGCCGCACGTGGCTGTAGTGCGGGGCGCCTTTCGCCGCGGCTCGCAGATCGGCCACCGCCGGGCCGATCTCTTCGGAATAGCGTTCGCTGCCCATCGTCAGGCAGAGCCGCTCGGTGCTGGGCCCGGCCAACTCGATCACCTTCGGGATCAGCGACGGCGGCAAATTGTCGATGACGAAGAACCCCAGGTCCTCAAGGCAGTTGGCCGCCTCCGAGCGCCCCGACCCGGACAGCCCGCAGATGACGACGAGCACGCCCCGAGCCTACCGAACGCACCCCACGCCAGACGGCCCCCGAGAATTGGGGACGCCCGGCAGACTCAGTCGATCTGCGCCAGACTTAGTAGTACCTGGCGATGTAGGCGTACGCCCTGTCGAAGAGGTCTTGATCGGTGTGGAGCTTGTACTTGAGCAGGCTCCTGCGAAGCGCCTTCTTCACCTCGCGCTCGCCAGCCTCGGTCCGCTGCCATCCCGGGAATCGAACCTGGCGCACGATGCTGTCGATTTCGGCAACGATCCGGTCGACGATCACCGGGGTGTTGGTGTTCTTGACCTCTTCGAACAGCTCCGTGAGAGCGGCCTTGCCCACATCCTCTTGGAGTTCCTCTGGTTCTTCGCGCTCTGCTTGGACCACGTCCTTGGCGAGGTCGATCAGCTGCTTGAGGAATTCGACGGAGGCAAGCAGTCCCTGCTCGTGTTTCAGCCGGAGGCTCTCTAGCCGCTCCGATAGTGCCACGAACTTGGGATTGTCGCTATGGCGCCGAAGGCGGGTGGCAATCTTGATCTCGATTTCGACGGTGTTGCGCTCCGGGTCCTCGAGCAGCCCTTCGAGAACTTCGGCGTCCATCACCAGCGTGTCGAGATCGTCCCGCACGGTCTGCACTGAGATGTTCCGGTGGATCAGCTCGATTGTCTTCGCTCCAAGTGCGTGCCAGAGCAGTTTGCCGTTACCCGACGGAGGCTTGAGGGAGTCGTAGACCTGGGCCAACCAGCGGTAGTCGTTCTCGATCGGCACCAGCAGCGGATCGGGCGACAGCGCTTCCCAGAGTCGGGACAACGCGCTGAAGTCCGCGGCGAACTCGTCCCGTCGGTTCGTGTCGGGCAAGCACTCTTGTGCAGCCAGCAAACCCTCCCAGCTGCAGTCACCGCGATCAACGCCTTCGAACCACTGCAAGCACCTCGCCATCGCGGGTCCGAGTTCCTCCTTGAGATCATCGATGTTTGAGATGACCTTGTCGATCGAGGCCTCGTCGAAGGCGAGCGCCTGCGCAACATCATCGAACAGTCCGAGGTAGTCGACGATCAGCCCGTGGGACTTGCCTGGAGCGACTCGATTCGTTCGGCAGATCGCCTGCAGAAGGTTGTGATCCCGCAGCGAGCGGTCGAGGTACATGCACTGCAGGTTGGGGGCGTCGAAACCGGTCAGCAGCTTGGCGGTGACGATCAGGATCTTCAGGGGATCGGCCGGATCACGGAATCGGTCGAGCAGCGCGGCCTCCTCGTCCTTTGACCACCCGAAGCGGTTTCGCCAGGTTTGCGGCGCTCCGTGTCCCAGGTTCATGACCACCTCGCTGGCCTCAGCAGGCAGTTGGTCATCGGCGAGTGCATCGAGTGCGTCCTTGTAGAGGACGCACGCTTCCTGATCCACGGTGACGATCATCGCTCCGAACCCTTCGGGGGCGACTCGCGCAAGGAAGTGCGCTCGAATGTCGGAGATCACCGCCTCGACCCGAGCCGGGGCCTTGACCAGGAGAGCGAAGCGGCCCGCTCGCCTCGAGACCTCGGCCCGGTCCTCGTCGCTCAGGTTGCGAGTCAGTTCCTCGAACTCCTTGTCGAGTGCGGCGCGGTCGATCCGGAGATCGACCGATCGCGTTTCGAAGCGAAGCGGAAGGGTTGCATCGTCACGAATCGACTCTTCGAAGCTGTAGCGATCGAGATACCCGCCTGGATCCTCGATGGCCCCGAATGCGTAGAAGGTGTTCCGGTCTCGGGTATTGATCGGGGTGCCGGTCAGGCCGAAGAGGAAGGCGTTCGGCAACGCGTTCCTCATCTGCCGGCCGAGGTCGCCTTCCTGCGTTCGATGCGCCTCGTCCACGAGAACGACGATGTTGTCTCGGTCGTTCAGCACGCCACCGGCCTCGGCGAACTTGTGGACGGTGGTGATGATGACCTTGCGAGCATCACGGGCGAGCAGGTTGTGAAGCTCCCGCCTGCTGTCGGCCGTGACCATGTTGGAGACATCGGCGGCGTTGAACGTGGCGGTGATCTGCGTGTCGAGATCGATCCTGTCGACGACGATCACCACCGTCGGGTTGCCCAGCTCCTCGTGCTGTCGGAGCTTGTTGGCTGCGAAGACCATGAGCAAGCTCTTGCCCGAGCCCTGGAAATGCCAGATCAGCCCCTTGCGGATCCGGCCCCCAACGACACGCCGCACAATCTTGTTGGCTGCCTCGTACTGCTGGAACCGGCAGATGACCTTGATCTTGCGGTGGTTTCGATCCGTGGCGAACACCGAGAAGTTCTGGGCGATGTCAAGCACCACGGCGGGGCGCAGCATCGACGAGACGGCGCGGTCGACCTCGTGAAGGCCATACTCGCCTTCTTCTTCAAGCCGCCACGGTGACCAGTGGTACACGGGGAGTCGGATCGAGCCGAACCGGAACTCCGTGCCGTCGGTAGCGAACGAGAACGCATTCGGGACAAAGAAGGCGGGGGCGTTGACCTCGTAGTCGTCGTGAACCTGGGCCGCGCCGTCGAGCCAGGTCACCGCCTTGCGCACCGGCGACTTGGCCTCCCCAAGGACCAGTGGCAGTCCGTTGACGAAGCCGACAACGTCGAACCGTTTCTCGGGCCCGGCTGCGAACGTGACCTGGTTGGACACGATGAAGCTGTTCATCTCAAGCTCGGCGAGGTCGAAGTCGATCAGCTTGATCGTGACGTGCTCGTTGTTCGGTCCGAACGGCATGCTGCGCTCGCCCTGAACCCAGGACATGAACTCCTCGTTTGCTCCGACGAGGCCGCCACCGAGGACGCCGTTGACCACCGCCCGGAGCTTGTAAATGACCTCGTCAGCACGTTGGGGCTGGGCGGCGATGGCGGGATTCAGTCGGATGAGCGCCCCCATCAAAACGGACTCGAGCAGGACGTCGGATACTAAACGCTCAAGGGCTGAACTCTGGACGTATGTCCAACCCAGTTCGGTCATCCGGTCGAGGACCATCGCCTCCACCGTGTTCGCTTCATCGAACACGGTTGTCTCCCGCTAGCAGGTCCTCTCGCACGGCAGCAAGAACCGAACGGGCCTCGCGGCAATGTCTCTCGATCGCGCGCTGGAGGTCTCGCACTCCTTGCCAGCAGTCGACAATCGAGCGCTGTTCATCGAGATCCAGGTTTGGAATACGGACCTTCTTTAGATTCGTTGCGTTGACGTTGGCTTGACTGACACCCTGAGTAATGAACGAGCGAATCCGTCGTTGACCGCTGGCAGACTGGAGATACGCGGCGACAAACTCGGGGAGCATCGACTCCTTGTCGACGCGCAAGCGGAGCAAATACGAAGCGAAAGTTGCTGGATTGTCTAGCACGCCGACTAGGGCCACCTTGCCTACGTGTTCGAGGCTATTCGTACGGTTGAACAAGATGTCACCGGTCTGAAGCAAGTCAGATTCGCTGACCTGATCATCAAGTACCCATTTCAGGTCGTCAAGTCTCAGTTCCTCGTTGTCGAGATTGTTCATCCTAAGAATTGGCAGTTCGCCGGCGTCCTGCGGCGCTATCGAAATCCCATAGTCACATGAGGAGAGAACGGTCCCGAGGGGCACGTGATCGACTGCATCAGAGCTACTGAGGACGATTGCGTCTCTGAGACATCGTGCAGCTCTGATAGCGTCTTCCAGAGTGTCAATTTGGTGCTGCCCGGCTGACAGCACCTCGCAGATCTCATGCTGCAGCGAAGGTGGCGGTAGCGTGAACTCGTACCATGTGAGATCCCTGAAATTGATGTAGGGGTTAACCGAACCCTTGCTCTGTTGCACTGAGTGTTCATGAAACCTCTCGGTCGACATGACTTGCGGAAGGAACTCGGGCAGCAGGTCAGCGCTGCTCGGCTCCAACACGAATGTGGTGTTCGCGCAAATCCCCTCGAAGTCCGCCACGGCGACCTTGCGCAGGTAGGTGCGCCGACTTCCGTAGAGCACCTGTCCGGGCCTGAACCGCATGTGGAAGGCAGGTCCGAGGTAGCCGTCATCGACGTCGCCCCACCGCTGCAGCCTCAGATCATCTGTGTCCATGTGCCCCCCAGCGACATAGCGCGTGAGATCCGCGGTCTGGGGATCGACCTTGTCCTTGACTTGTTGGACGACGTCTCCAAAGCGAGCCCATCGCCAGCCATCGGGTAGCGATCGATCCGAGGTCACAACGTGGCCTCCGAATCGAGACGTGCAAACAGCGCGTGAGTCGCGGAGCGAAGTTCGGACGCGCTCTGTCGCCACTCAACTAGGGCGGCGCCGAGGTCATGATCAGGGCGAGCCCCCACGCGGTCGACGTGCAGCGGAATCGAGAGGTTGTTGTCAACGTCGGCGATCGCGTCGACCCGCGTGACTGCGGCGAACCCGTCCTCCGATTCGAACGATCGGAATGTCTGCACGATCCGGTCGATGTGATCGTCGGTCAGGAAGCTCTGCGCCCGCTCACGCGTGACCTCATTGACCGCATCGATAAAGAGCACCTTGCCCGCTCGTTCAGCAAGCCTCTTCGAGCGACACACCACAATGCACGCCTCCATTGGGGAGTTGTAGAAGAGGTTTGGCCCAAGCCCGATCACGGCTTCGATGAGATCGGCGGCGACGATGCGTCGGCGCATCTCGAACTCCTCGTCTCGGAACAGCACGCCATGAGGGAACAGGACAGCGCAGCGTCCTGTCGCCGGGTCCATCGAGGCGAGGATGTGCTGCCAGAACGCGTAGTCAGCTCGCCCCTGCGGCGGCGTGCCGTACTTGTTCCGACCCCACAGATCGGCTGACCACGCATCTCGATCCCAGGCCTTGATCGAGTACGGGGGGTTGGCCAGGACCACGTCGAAGCGCCTGAGTTGGTCGCCGTCAGTGAACGCTGGATTGGCGAGCGTGTCGCCACGCACGACGTTGAAGTCTTCGATGCCATGGAGGAACAGGTTCATGCGGGCGATCGCGGACGTCGTGAGGTTCCGCTCCTGCCCGAACAGTCGCAGCGTCCGGTGCTCCTTGCCCTGGCGCCGGAGTTCCTCTGCTGCTGAGAGCAGCATGCCGCCCGAGCCGCACGTCGGGTCGTAGACACTGTCGCCCGGCTCGATCTCGAGGAGCTGCGTCATGAGGTGGACCAAAGTTCGATTCGTGTAGAACTCCGCGGCGGTGTGGCCAGAGTCGTCGGCGAACTTCTTGATCAGGTATTCGTAGGCGACACCGAGCTCGTCCTCGGGGACGTTGCGCAGGCTCAGCGTGACCTGGGAGTAGTGCTCGATCAGCTCCTTGAGCGTTGTGTCGGGCAGCCGTTCCTTGTTGGTCCAGGGGGCGTCGCCAAAGACGCCGCCGAGTCGCGGATTCGCCCGTTCGATCTCGCGCATTGCCCCAGAGATCGTTCGGCCGACGTCATTGGCCGACTGTCGGAGGTCCGACCAGTGTGCCCCGTCGGGGATCTGGAAGCGGTGCTGTTCGGGCAGGGCCGCGTAGTCCTCGTCACCCTGGGACACCTCCAGCGCGGCCTGCCACTCCTCGTCGAACACGTCACTGAGACGCTTCAGGAACAGCAGCGGGAAAATAAACGACTTGTACTCACCCGCATCGATGGTCCCGCGGAGGAGCGTTGCTGCACCCCAGAGGTAGGACTCGAGCTGCGACTGGCTGATGCGGGTGGTCACGCGATTCCCCGTTCGGCGAGGAGCTGGTTCAGGCGGTCCTCGGCGGTCCAGGCCGCGTCCAGGGCTTCCTGAAGCGCCTTCGTTGCTTCTTCGACCGACGGGATGTCCTCGTCGTCGGGCTTCGATATGTAGCCGGCGAGGTTGAGGTTGCCGCCCTGCTCGCGGACCTCGTCAAGCGTTGCGACGTGGCAGCGGCCTTCCTCGGCTGCGAACTGCTCGTAGGCCTCGAGAATCGACTCGACGTGCTCCTGTTCGAGTGTGTTCTGGGTGCGGCCCTTGCGGACGAGGTCGGAGGCATCGACGAGCAACACCTTGGACCGGCGTGCTTCGGGCTTTCGGCGACGGGCGACGAGGATGCAGGCTGCGAGGCCGGTGCCGTAGAACAGGTTCGGGCCTAGGCCGATGACGGCTTCGATGAGGTCAAGGTCGAGGACCTTCGAGCGGATCCTGCCCTCGGCGCCCATTCGGAACAACGCTCCGTGGGGCAGCACGACCGCCATCCTGCCCGTCGCCGGCGCCATCGAGGTGATCATGTGCTGCACCCAGGCCCAGTCGCCGTACTTCTTCGGTGGGGTGCCCGCCAGGTTGCGGCCCCACGGGTCGTTCGGCCACGTGTCTTCACCCCACGAGCTGAGTGAGAAGGGGGGATTAGCAATAACGCAGTCAAAGGTGGCCAACTTGTCGCCAGTGAGGAACGCCGGTTGTCTCAGCGTGTCGCCGCGGACGATCCGGAAGTCCTCGGCGCCGTGGAGAAAGAGGTTCATGCGGGCGATGGCGGCGGTGGTGAGGTTGCGCTCCTGGCCAAAGACGTGGCCGAGCATGAGCCGCTCGTCACCGCCTGATTCCTTGACTTGTTGGAGAGTCTCGAGGAGCATGCCGCCGGTTCCGCAGGCCGGGTCGTAGACGGTGTCGCCGGCCTGCGGGGCGAGCATCCTCACCATGAGTTCGACGATGGTGCGCGGGGTGTAGAACTCGCCGGCCTTCCGGTTGGTGAGATCAGCGAACTTCTTGATGAGGTATTCGTAAGCATCGCCGAGCACGTCGTTGGGCACCGCGGAGTTGCGCAAGTCGAGCTGGCTGAAGTGGTCGATCAGGTCGACTAGGAGCTCGTCGGACAGGCGATCCTTGTTGGTCCACTGCACGTCACCGAAGATGCCGTAGAGGGTGTTCGGGTTCGCCTTCTCGATCTCGCGCATCGCACGCTGGATGGCCTGTCCGACGTTGGTGGCGCGCTCTCGGAGGTCCGTCCAGTGACTCCCGTTCGGGATCTGGAAGCGATGCTGCTCTGGTAGGTCGGCGTATTCCTCGTCACCACCCGACTCTGCGAGAGCCTCGGCGCGCTCCTCGTCGTAGACGTCGCAGATCCGCTTGAGGAACAGCAGCGGGAACACGTAGGCCTTGAAGTCCGATGCGTCGACGGGACCGCGGAGTATGTTCGCGGCTTCCCAGAGCATCGATTCCAGGTTCGTTTGGCTATTCGCCACTACGCCCATTCTGCTTCTCCATGATCCTTCAACCGGTCGAAGGATCGTTGGGGCACAACGCGTCAACCACTCCCAGCAGCCTCTTGACGCTTGCGCTTCGTGAAGCTCTCTCGGACCAGGTCCTGCGCCTGCCGTGCCCCCAGGTCCAGGAAGCCAGCCGGCCAGTCGTCGCCGATGCCGCCGTACCGGTTGATCTCCGGCTCCCGGTAGGACGTGACGCCGTCGCGGTTCTCGGCGAAGACGAGCCTGATCAGGTCATGGGTAGCATCTGTCGGGTCGCTGGCGATCCGGTGCCGCAGACGATTCACGAGATGCTCGCTGTGCGACTCGACGACCAGCTGTCGACCCGATCGTGCGCATGCAAGCAAGAAGTCTGCAAGCTTCTGCTCGAGCCGGGGATGCAGGTGGAGTTCCGGCTGCTCGAGAACCACCAGCGTGCCCGGCGCGGCAAGCAGACAGAGCAGGATCACCGGGAGGATCTGGCTGACACCGACACCGACCGCCGTGAGATCCACCTCGCGTTCAAGCCCCGGCGGGGTCACGCTCAGGCCGATGCCCATCCGGCCGCGATCCTCAGACCGCGCGTTGTCGGCAAGCTCGAACTCCCTGAGCCAGTGGTTGAGCGCGTCGCTGAGTCGACGCCGTTCGCCGTGACCATCGGTGGGCATAACGACCCGGGTGCGCGCTTGGGCGTGGAGGACCGCCGCCGAGTACTCACCGCGCACGCCTAGATCAAGCTTCGACGGGCCGGGATCGTAGAGGACATGCGGAGCTTCGCGAAGGGGGCCCAGATAGCGGACCCCTTCGCTGAAGAAACGCTGCGTGACACCGCCAACACGCCAGAGCGCCTCCCCAGCCGAACCGGAGTGTTCGACCAGAATCGCTTCATCAATCCACTCCTCGGCCGCGAGCGTCTTGCGAAGGTCCTTGCGGAACCGGGCTTCACCGAGCTGCACCATGCTCTTGGCGAGGGAGACTCGTCGCCTGTTGGTCAGCTGACCCAGCTCGCGATACCACCGCCGTTCGAGCACATCGCCGGGACCCCCCAGACCACCTCCGATTGGCGGACTCATCGACGCGTCGCTGTTTGCCGACAGTGTCAGCGCTTCGATATCGGCGTGGGCGCGCTTCACGGCCGTTCGGCTGACGCGCGGTCTCTTGTCCGCATCGAGCGCCTCCGCAGCGGCGCGCCTCTCGTTCTCGATCTCCTCTTCGAGCAGCGTCGCCGCGGTGTTCCACCAGACCTCAGCGATTCGGTCCAGCTTCTTGACGGAGCGCATGAGGGCTTGCGGCACTCCCCCTGCCAACACCACCGCGTCCACCGGCCCCGACAGGCCGGAAGCCCAGTCTTGGACGCGGCCACTCGCTGCGATCGCCGCTCGCCGGCGCATTGGGAACCGTCCCCTTCGGCCGGAGTAGTCGATCGCATCTACGACGTCAGCATCCGCGGCCACGTCGCTCACGTCGCAAGTGAGTACCGCCGTCCGCTCCCCCGACTCGGGCTCGACCGTCTCGACTTCGATCTGCAACGAGTCGATCCGAGCGAAGCCTCCGCGGGCCCCACCTTCCTCGGGCGAGTCGCCAAGGTACGCACGCCAGCCGACTTCGACTACCCCGAGCGGCGACCCGTCCCCTCCTCGCACCACGCCATCAACGAACCGGTCGCGGTGGCTGCGCCGGTCGGCGAGGCGGAATGCCACCTCCATCTGCCCGTCTGGCTGTGCGGCGAGGAAGTTCCGTGTCTCGTCGAACGTGCCGAGCCGCACGAACTCACCGTTCAAGGGAAACTCCGCACCGGCGGTTCGCGAACGGACCGCTTGCGTCACAGCCAGAATCGACTGCAGCAGCGTGCTCTTGCCCGAGCTGTTCGCCCCGACGACCACGGTCAAGGGCCGAAAGTCCACAGCTGCCTGGGCGACCGACTTGAAGTCTTGGAGCTCGATTCGTCTCAGCTGATAGGGGTGTCCGAGCGTGTCAGTCATGGCGCCACGGGCTCCTTCGCCGCGAGGTAGTGGACTCGATCGTGCGGTACCTCTCGGTCGGTGGCACCCAGATGAGCGGCCGTGAGCATGCACCGAACATCGGTCCGGGCCTCAGAGCTGACACCGGTCGCGCCCCGAAGCAGAACTTCCTGAAGGCCCATCAGCAGGTCGGCCCCGAGATCGCTGAATTCCAACCATGTGTCGAGGTCGAGCGCGCCAGCTGCGAGCAACCGCTCCAAGTCGTCGTGTGCAAGAGACAGGCGGCGGGTCTGCGCCCAGTGCAGCAGCTCGATCAGAAGCAGCTCCGGATCGTCCGCGAGGTCGAGCAACTCAGGCTGCAGAAGACCAGGGTTCACTTCCCAGTCAAGCTCCTGATCGAGCTGAGCCTCCGTGCAATCGGCGGCCAACGCTCGCAACGCGGCCCCCTCCGATTCCTTGAACGACCATCGTCGATCGAGTGGTCCCGCGAGCGGGATGCCCGTGTGGAGTTCAGCCGGTCGAGCGGCTGGAGCCATGGGCAGCTCGCCCGCCTCGGTGATGTCGTCGGCGGCCATTACGGCCGCAAGCGCCGGCGCCGCCAAGCGCCCAAATCGCTTGCCGAGCTGAAGAATCCAGACAGCCCCACGGAGGTCAGTCTGCACGACCGCGTCGTAGGGCGCGGACGTCACGTCAGAAGGAAGAACGACGTCGCGATCTGTCGCTAGCTCCGGGGCGGCGTGGACGAGCAGGACCTCCGCGAACTCACCGACCGGATCGACCCGTCGGACCAAGCCAATCCGGCGGTCAGCCGGCCTGTGGGCGAGCGACTCGATAACCCGCAGATCGCCCTCGGACACCCGAGTCAGCGGCACAGACCCATGTGCGTCCGGGGTTCGAGCCGTGGCACGCTGAGACAGTGCCGATGTCACTATCGCCGGTACGTCAGCCATCCCCGGACTCCAAGGTCGCCGCCTCCTCAAGGAGGCGTCGCGCTGCCTCATCGTGCAGGACCGACGGCACGTCTGCGATGACATCGCGCTCGACCATCTCGAGTACCTCATGCTTGCGATCAGCCAGCCAGGGCCGCGAGCGATTCAGGCGGCTCGCCAACTCGCTGTCGGACAGCCCCTGAGCCTTGCCGAGCAGCACGACGCGATGGACCGAGCTGAGCCCGGTCACGAAGCCGCTGATCGCCGTCCTCATCTCCGAGCGCTGCGCTTCGAGCTCGGGGGTTGACTGTTCGACATGATCCTCCTCATGGTCGCGAAGGATCGTTGGGAGCCATACTGTCAACGTGGTCTCAAGAATTCTCCGCACGTCGCCAAGCGAGATCCCGTTGAACTCCTCGACGAGCACCCGCACGAGCTCCATCAGGTCGCTCCGGCTGTAGACGCGCGACTCGCGTTCTGCGGTGGGGTTCGACACGAGCCGAGGAATCGGGTTGATCAGCGTCGAACCGCGGCGGATCTCGGCGTCTGAGAGCCTTGCCGGTTCACGACCACTGCCCGACGGCGAGAGGAACTGATCTGAGCCAAAGGCGGTTAGCTGGAATTCTGCCGCGAGATCGAACTGGCGGATGCGAGTCAACAGCCTGTCGACGACGGTTCTCGATCGCCTGTGGTTGAGGACCCGCCGAACCTGGAAGGCCAGGAGGCGGCTGAGCGAGTCCTCATCGGTCGCCAAGCTGAGGACGTACTCGAGCTGGTTCTCGTGGAGCAGTCGATACAGGGCAACGTCCTGTGCAAGGTCTTGGATTGCTTCCACAGACCATTGCTCAGCGTCGTTGTAGACCTCGGGCGGATAGCGACGGGCGACGCGACCGGCAACCGCGAGGAGCAGGTTCCAAAACCGCGAGCCGATGCCGTCTCGCTCGCACTCGTCGAGCAGGTCCTGGTAGCTCATAGCGCCCCAAACCGCTTCAGCTCAGACAGGAGCCAATCCTCATCCGGTTCAAGGCAGGAGTACGTCTCCTCGCACAGCGCAGAGGCCGGTACGCTCACCGGCGCCCTGTAGACAATCCAGCCGTCCCTGTCCAGCGCACATGTGCCGAGTCCGCCATCGTGAACGTGCGCTGGATGGCTCAGAGCCGTCTTACGAGAGGCCGACCTGGCGAACACCGTCGAGTTCGGACCGTGACTGCTTGCCAGAACGACAGGTCGCCCGAGCCCTCCAACGCGCTCGGAGAATCGTCGCCCACTGGGCGTACGGACTGCGTCGTGCGGCACGCAGAACCAGCACGCGGGACCGTATTCGAATCCGGCCCCCAGTTCCCGCCGCAACTCATCCCACACCCCCGGTCACGTCCATTCCCCAGCCCGACACACAATTGCAGACTATGTGGTGCCGCGCGAATTCGTGGGATGTGGGTTGCCAGAGCCGGTCGAGACCGCGCCGGGGGTCGGGGGGCCGATTTGCGGTGCCTTGCGCCCGCGCGACGGAACATACGGCGCCCCGCCCCCCGACCGGGCCGCTGCGCCTCAGGCGTGGAACTTGGCGTGGACGGCTTCGGCGACGCGCTCGGGCAGCCAGCTGAGCGAGCGCAGGTCCTCCAGCGAGCTGCGCCGCACGGCCCCCACGCCGCCCAGTTCGGCCACGAGGCGCTTGCGGCGGGCCGGTCCCAGTCCGGCGATCCCGTCCAAGGCCGAGGCGGTCATCCGCTTGCCGCGCAGCTGCCGGTGGTACGCCAGAGCGAAGCGGTGGCTCTCGTCGCGGATGCGCTGCAGCAGGTAGAGGGCCTCAGACTGCCGAGGGATACGCACCGCCTCGGGCTGGTCGGGGACGAACACCTCCTCGAACTGCTTGGCCAGGGCCGCGGCGGGAATCTCCCCCGCCAAGCCCAGGCGCGCGAGCACCCGCTTCGCCACGCCCAGCTGGCCGGCGCCGCCGTCCACCAGCAGCAGCTGGGGCGGGTAGGCGAAGCGGCCCCGCTCGCCCGGCGGCAGGCCGCGGCTGTCGAGGTAGTTGCGGAGCCGCCGCTCCAGCACCTCCTCCATGGCCGCCAGGTCGTTGTTTGAGGCCACCTTGCGCAGGCGGAACCGCCGGTACTCCGACTTGCGGGGCAGGGCGTCCTCCATCACGACCATCGAGCCCACGTAGTCCTGTCCGCCGAGGTGGCTCATGTCGTAGCACTCGATGCGCAGCGGGGCCTCGGGCAGGCCCAGGTACTGCTGCAGCTCGTTGAGGGCGCGGGCCCGGCTGTTGTGGTCGCTGGCCCGCTTGAGACGGTGCCGATGCAAGGAGTCGGCGGCGTTGCGGTGAGCGGTCTCCGCCAGGCGTCGCTTGGCGCCCCGCTGCGGAACCCTGATCTGCACCTTCGAGCCTCGCAGGCCCCCCAGCCAGTCGGCGTACATCTCCTCGGCGGCCGGCGGTTCGGGCACCAGCACCGCCTTCGGGTAGCCGAGGGGGTTCTCGTCAAAGTAGATCCGCTCTAGGACGCGGCCCATCAGCTCCGATCCCGACAGGTCCTCGGCCCGGTCCACGATGAAGCCGCGCTGGCCCATGACACGGCCTTTGCGCACAAAGAACACCGAGACCGCCGCCTCTAACTCGTCGGAGGCCACGCCGAAGACGTCGAGGTCCTCGGCCCGCGAGCCCACCATCTCTTGGCGCTCGACGGCCTTGCGCACGCTCGCTAAGCGGTCCCGCAGCTGGGCCGCCCGCTCGAAGTCCAGCGCCTCGGCGGCGGCGGCCATGTCCGCCTCCAGGCGCCGGAGGATCTCGCCGGTGTCGCCAGCTAGGAAGTCCAGTAGCTCGCCGACCAGCCCCCGGTAGGCCTCCCGGTCGATCTCCCCGACGCACGGCCCGGCGCAACGCTCGATGTGGTACAGCAGGCAGGGCCTACCGAGGCGCTGATGGTCGGCGAACTTGTTGTCCGAGCAGGTGCGGATCGGGAACGTGCGCAGCAGCAGGTCGAGGGTCTCGCGGATGGCGTAGGCGTGTCCGTACGGGCCGAAATAGCGGTTCCCCTTGCGCTTGCTGCCCCGCACGACCATCGCCCGGGGCCACTCGTCCACCAGCGTGACGCACAGGAACGGGTAGCTCTTGTCGTCTCGGTAGCGCACGTTGAAGCGCGGCTGGTGGCGCTGGATGAGGCTGTACTCCAACATCAGCGCGTCCACTTCGGTGGCGACGGTGATCCACTCCAGCGACGCCGCGGCGGACATCAGCTGGGCGGTGCGGGGGTTCAGCTGCGCCGGCGCGCCGAAGTAGCTGACGATGCGACTGCGCAGCGACTTGGCCTTGCCGACGTAGACGACACGCCCGTCGGCGTCGAGGAACTGGTACGACCCGGGGACTTCGGGGATGGTCGCAGCAGGCGGGCGCTCCATCACGCCCTCAATCGTACGGCTGCCCACACGACGGCTCGGACCGCCGCACCGGGCACCGACCCCGCCAGCTTTCGTTTATCCCATTTGTTTTGCGAGATTCGATTATTTTCGGCCTGATGGGCATTCACCCCTCCGGGGCGCTGCCCGCCGCGCTAGCCGCCGGATTCGAGGCGGACTCTGTCGGCGGCGAAGGACTCGACGTCGTCGTAGTCCGAGAGCGTCAGTTCGCCCGAGATGCGACCGTGGGCGATGACGTAGACCCGGTCGGCCACCTCGAAAATCTCGGCGTCCTCGGTGCAGTAGAGCACGACCGCCTCGCCTTGGCCTTCCATGTCGGGGAGCCCCAGTTGGCTCTCGGGGTCGGCGTACTGGCGCAGCAGCCGGTAGATCTCCGACTTGCTGCCCACGTCGACGCCGCGGGTGGGCTCTTCGAGCACCAACACCCGCGGGCGAGTCGCCGTGGCCGCGCCGATCGCCACCTTCTGCTGGTTGCCGCCGCTGAGCGACCCGATTGGATCGTCAAGCGAGCCGGCCTTCACCCTGAACTGCTCAGCGAGGTGCCCCGCCGCTGCCCGCAGCGTCCGGGGGTGCAGCAACCCCAGCCGGTCACTGATGTCCACGCTGAGGCGCGACAGCAGGTTCTCGCCCACCGACAGGTTGAAGAACAGGTTCTCGGCGCGGTTCGCCCCCACGAACCCCACCTCGGCCATGGCGGCCTTGGCGCTCCTGCCGTCGCCGGTCGCCTCAGCGGCGCGGTCCGCGCCGACCCGAAGTGAACCGGTCGCCGGCGAGAAGCCGGCCAGCGAGTGAACCAGAGCGCGAGCCCCAGAGCCCTCGACCCCGGAGACGGCGACGATCTCGCCGCGCCCCACCGACATGTCGATGTCGGAGAAGCCGCCGTCGCGGTGCGTCCAGCCAGCCAGCGCCAAGGCGACCGCACCGTCCTCGCTGCCGGCTCGCGGCACGTCGTCGGCGAGCGCCTCACCGTCACCCGCAGCGTCCCGCGCCACACCGACGACGAGCTCGCGGGCCACCCTGTCCTCGGTCAGGTCCTCGCCGCTCAGGATCACCCGGCACTGCCCGTCGATGATCATCCCCACGCGGTCGGCGTGCGCCACTAGTTCGTGCAGGCGGTGCGACACCAGAATCACCAGGCGCCCCGAGTCGGCCAAGTCGTGCATCCGGCGGAAGAGATCCTCGGACTCCTCCTCGGTGAGCGCCGAGTTGGGCTCGTCGAACAGGAAGATGCGGGCGTCTTGGGCCAAGGCGCGGGCGATCTCGGTGCGCTGCTGCGCGGCGAGGGGGAGATGCTCGAGGGCCGTGTCGGCGTGGTCGCGCAGGCCCATCTCCACTAGCAGTTCCGACTCGGCTGCGTCGATGCGCCGGTTCAGGATCTTTCTGCGCTCCCTGCCGACGAGCAGGTTCTCCGCGACCGTCAGGTTCAAGAAAACCTGCGGCTCCTGGTGCACAATCGTCACCTCGGCGGCCAGAGACGCGGCGTCGCGCTCAACGCCGTCCACCAGGATGCGTCCGCCGTCGGCGATCACCTCTCCCGCCAGCGTCTTGACCATCGTGCTCTTGCCCGAACCGTTCGGCCCGGCGATGCCCAGAATCTCGCCGGGCGCCACGGTGATGTCCAACCCGTCGAGCGCTACCGTGTCGCCGTAGCGCTTGTGCAGCCCCTCAATGGCGATGCTCTCGCCGGACACCGCGGCCGTCATCGCCTGCCACTCACCTCAGGACACCGAGCCGCCTGGCGAGATCCCGCAGCCCGGCGCCCAGCGACTCGCTCCGCTGGCGACTGCGCGTCCACTGATCCAGCACCACCGCGCCGATCGTGACGGTGCCCAGCCACATCTGCTGCACGAACGCGCCGGTGGCGTTGAGGGCCAGGCCGTTGGAGATGACTGCCAGCAGGAGGGCGCCCAGGAGCGTGCCCGAGACGGTGCCGCGGCCGCCCGAGAGGCTCGCCCCGCCGACGATGACCGCCGTGAACACCGGGAACAGGTAGACGCCTCCCTGGTTGGGCTGGACCTGCGAGATGAAGGAGAAGTCCAGCAGGCCCCCCACGGCCGCCATGACGGCGCAGATCACGAAGGCCAGCGTCTTGTAGCGGCGCACGGGCAGTTTGGCCAGCACGGCCGCCTGCTCGTTGCCGCCGATCGCCTTCATCCGGAAGCCGAACACGCCGCGCGACAGCAGAATGCCGAACACGATGGCGAAGCCTGCCAACCACACCACCTGCAGCGGGAAGCGGCCCGGCAGGGCGTAGTTGCTGGCCAGAGCCCGGAAGAAGGTGTACTCGGCGGCATCGACATAATCGCCGCCGCGTACCTGCCACTCCTCCGGATCCGGCGGCAGCTTCTGCGCCAGGATCGGCGTGTTCCTGCTTATGAGCAGGGTGAAGCCGAAAACGAGCGTGTTGGATCCCAAGGTCACGATGAAGGACGGAACTTTGACCACGTTCACGAAGAAGGCGTTGAACAGACCCACCCCGATGGCGACGGCGAACGCCACCAGGATCCCGACAGCGATGTGGTAGCCGAGCTCGACCCACATCTTCCCCATGACGATGGCGGACAGCACCGCCAGGGCGGAGAACGACAGGTCGATCTCGCCCACGAGCAGAACGACCAGCAGCCCGAGACCGATGATGCCGAGAACGCCCATCAGCCTGATCATCACGACCAGGTTCCCGGTCTTGAGGAACAGCCAGTCCGACCAGACGGCGAAGATGAACCCGGCGATGAGGACCGCCGCCAGCAGTCCGCCGACGCGCTGCAGGCCGAGCCCACCGAGCCGCGAGAGAAGCCCGGCGCGAGGCTCCTCAGGCACCATGGTCGCTGCGTCGTCGCTGTCTTCGCTCACACCACCGTCCCCTCGGTGATCAGCCTCGGTGCGTCGTGGCGGGAGGAGGGATCAGACCCCCCTCCCGTCACGGCCCCTCAGAGCGTCAGCCGCCGAGGATCAGATCCAGGTCGCGGCGGGCCGCCTCGACCTGGTCCACCTGAATCGGCAGCAGCGTCTGGGTGTTCGGCAAGATCCGGCCGTTGGCCAAGAACTCGGCGCAGGCGATGGCGCCGAAGCCGGCCTGCTCCGACCAGCGCTGGTCGAGGGCCGCCACCTGGATGCCCTGCTCGATGCCGTCGAGCTGGCCGTAGCTCACGTTCCAGCCGATCGTGAACACCTCGCCCTCGCGGCCACCGTCGATGATCGCCCGGTTGGCGTGCTCGGCGCCGATGTCCACGTTCTCGATGAAGTCCAGATCAGGGTTGCCGACCAGCATGGCCGAGTAGTCGTCGTAGGTGATCCCCGGGTCGTAACCGCCGCCGCCGACCTGGATCCCGTTCTCGGGAGTGGTGAGGAAGTTGGCGTCGGGCAGTTCCTCGAGGATCTTGTCGTAGAAGCCCGTCATCCGGCCCTGTGCCCAGAACTGCGTCGGGTCACCGCCGGACACAGCGAAGGTGTCCCACTCGTAGCCGTTCTCGCGCATGAATTCCAGAGCGAGATCCGCGGCTTGGCGCCCCTCGTTGTACGGAACCTGGGTGAAGTTGGTGAACTCGTTGCCGTTCGTCGTGAGGCCCACGGTGAAGACGGGGATGCCGTCCGCGAGGAGCCGATTCGTGAGCTCCGTGAAGGAGTTCGAGTCCGCCGGCTCGATCGACAGGCAGTCGACCTGATCCACGGCGACGAGGGCCTCGATCTGGGCGATCTGCTCGGGAATGTCCGACGGAGACGTCACTGGCGCCACGATCGTGAAGTCCATGGGGTAGATGCGGTAGGCGTCGTCCTGGGTGGCCCGGAAGCCCGCCTCGTACTGGTCGGAGAACAGCGCGATGCCCGAGGACTGGTAGGAGAACAGGTAGTTGATTAGCTCTCCGGTGCGGACCTTGCGAGCGATGCGCTCGTTCAGCACGAAGTCGCTGCCGTCCCTGAGGACGTGCGTGAACGGCAGGTCGCCACCGGCCTCGGTGGCGGCGGCCTGGGCGGCTGCCAGCTGGTCGGTGGCGAACTCGAGCGCCTCCTGGGCAGCGGCGGCCTCCTCGCCCGCGGCGGCCGCCTCGGCCTGGGCAGCGGCGGCCTCCTGCTGCGCGGCGGCTGCCTCGGCTTGGGCTGCAGCGGCCTCCTCCTGTGCCTGCGCGGCGAAGGCCTGTGCCTCCTCGGCGGTCGCCGACGCCTCAGCGAGGGCAGCCTCAGCGGCGGCCACGGCCGCCTCGTTACCCTCGGCGGTGGCTTGCGCCAGGCTCGCCGCGGCGATGGCCTCGTCAGCAGCGGCCTGAGCGGCTGCGGCAGCGGCGTTCGCCGCGGCGGTCTCCGCCTCGAGGGCGTCCGCTCTGCTGTTGGCTGCCGCTGCGTCGGCTGCCGCGGCCGCAGCGTCAGAGCGGGCGGCCGAAGCTTCGGCCATGGCGTCGTCGGCGGCGCCGGTGTCGGCGCACGACGCCGCCACGACGGCCAGCACGGCCAGCAGCGGAATCACAAGCCAACGGCTCTTGCGTCTAGGTGTCATGTGGTCTCTCTCCCGTGTCGGTTGGGTCCCGGTTCGGCACCGTGCGGTTCGTCGCGATCCCCTCCAGCGCCCGGGCTGCTCGAAGCGGCGCGCAAGGCTTGCCGAGGCGCCACAGCGAGGCCATTCAAGTACACCAATGGCCGGCGAGCAAACGAGGCCCGGCCCACCGCGGGCGGGCCGGGCCGAGCGGCGGGGCCGCTATACCAACACGCGGCGCAGGAAGCGGCCGGTGTGGCTCTCCTCGTGCTTGGCCACCAGCTCGGGCGGGCCCTCGGCCACGATGCGCCCGCCGCCGTCGCCGCCCTCGGGACCCAGGTCGATGATCCAGTCGGCCGTCTTGATCACGTCGAGGTTGTGCTCGATCACAAGCACCGTGTTGCCGGCGTCGGTGAGCCGGTTCAACACCCCGAGCAGCTTGCCGATGTCCTCGAAGTGCAGCCCTGTGGTGGGCTCGTCCAGCAGGTAGATGGTGTGGCCCGTGGAGCGCTTGGCCAACTCGCTGGCCAGCTTAACCCGCTGCGCCTCCCCGCCGGAGAGCGTGGGTGCCGGCTGGCCGAGGCGGACGTAGCCCAGCCCCACGTCGGTGAGCGTGCGCAAGTGCCGGGCGATGGCGGGCTGGTTGGCGAAGAACTCCAGCGCCTCCTCGCACGGCATGGCCAGCACGTCGGCGATGTTGCGCCCCTTGAAGGTGATGTCCAGGGTGTCGCGGTTGTAGCGGGCGCCGCCGCAGACCTCGCACGGCACGTACACGTCGGGCAGGAAATGCATCTCGATGCGGATGTTGCCGTCGCCCGAGCAGGCGTCGCAGCGACCACCCGCGACGTTGAAGGAGAACCGCCCGGGCAGGTAGCCCCGCACGCGGGCCTCGTTGGTGCGGGAGAACAGCTTGCGGATATGGTCGAACACGCCGGTGTAGGTGGCGGGGTTGGAGCGGGGCGTGCGCCCGATGGGCTGCTGGTCGATGTTGATGACCTTGTCCAGCGCCGAGATGCCGTCGATGCCGCGGTGGCGTCCGGGCACCAGCCGGGATCGGTAGACCTTCTGCATGAGCGCCCGGTAGAGGATGTCGTTCACGAGGGTGCTCTTGCCCGAGCCCGACACGCCGGTCACCGCCACGAAGCAGCCGAGTGGGATCTCCACGTCCAGGTCGTCCAGGTTGTGCTCGCGCGCTCCCCGCACCGCCAGCCAGTCCTCGCCGGGCGGGCGGCGCAGCTGCGGGACCGGGATCTGGCGCGCCCCGCTGAGGTACTGGCCGGTGAGGGACGCCTCGTTGGCCAGCAGCGCCGCCACGGGGCCGCTGTGTACGATCTCGCCGCCGTGGTTGCCCGCGCCCGGACCGATGTCCACGACGTGGTCGGCGGTGCGGATCGTCTCCTCGTCGTGCTCCACGACGATCACCGTGTTGGGCAGGTCGCGCAGCCGCAGCAGCGTGTCCAGCAGCCGGGCGTTGTCTCGCTGGTGCAGCCCGATGGACGGCTCGTCCAGCACGTACAGCACCCCCACCAGCCCGCTGCCGATCTGCGACGCCAGCCGGATGCGCTGCGCCTCGCCGCCCGAGAGCGTGCCCGCCGAGCGCGCCAGGGTGAGGTAGTCCAGCCCCACATCCAGCAGGAACCCCAGTCGGGAGCGCAGCTCCTTGAGCACCTGATCGGCGATGAGGGCGTCGCGCTCGCTGAGCCGGATCTCCTCGAAGAAAGCCGCAGCGTCCCGGATGGACAGCGTGCAGACGTCGTGGATGTTGCGGCCGTCGATGGTCACCGCCAGCGGAAGGGGGCGCAGCCGGGCGCCGCCGCAGTGCGCGCAGGGCACTTCGCGCATGTAGCCCTCGATCTTCTGGCGGCTGTTCTCCGAGCCGGTCTCGGAGTGGAGCCGCTGCAGGTTGGGGATGACGCCCTCGAAGCGGGCGTTGTAGCTGCGGGTGCGCCCGTAGCGGTTGCGGTAGCGCACCTGCACGCGCCGGTCGAGGCCGCCGTGGAGGAACACCGCCTGCGCCTTGGGCGGAAGGGTCTCCCACGGGGCGTCGAAGTCCACCCCCAGCTCGTCTGCGGTCGACTCCAGCAGGCGTTCGTAGTACTGGCTGTGACCGCTCGCCCACGGCGCCAGGGCACCCTGGGACAGGCTGAGCGACGGGTCCGGCACCACCAGATCGGGATCCACCTCGAAGCGGGTGCCCAGCCCGTCGCAGTGCGGGCAGGCGCCGTAGGGCGAGTTGAACGAGAAGTTGCGGGGGGCCAGCTCCTCGAACGACTTGCCGTCGCTGGGCCGTGCCAAGTGCTGGGAGAAAGTCAGGATCTCACCGGGCGCCGCGGCGAGGTCCGGATCCGCCGCAGCGCCGCCGAGGGACACCACCTCGATCTGCACGACGCCGTCGGCCAGTCGCAGCGCCGCCTCGACCGAGTCCGTCAGGCGGCGCTCGATCCCCTCGCGGGCGACTAAGCGGTCCACCACCACCTCGATGTCGTGCGTCTCGTAGCGGGCTAGGTCCAGGCGGGGACGCCCGTCGGCGTCGCTGCCCGCCACGTCCGCCAACTCGTGCAGCTCGCCGTCGACGCGGGCCCGGGCGTACCCCTCGGACTCCAGCTCGGCCAGCAGCGTCTCGTAGGTGCCTTTCCGTCCTCTCACCACCGGCGCCAGGACCTGGAAGCGGGTGCCCTGGGGCAGGCCCAGCACCCGGTCGGTGATCTGCTGGGGCGTCTGGCGGACGAGCGACTCGCCGGTCTCGGGATCGTGCGGCACCCCCACGCGGGCGAACAGCAGGCGCAGATAGTCGTAAACCTCGGTGATCGTGCCGACGGTGGAGCGTGGGTTCCGGGAGGCGCTCTTCTGATCGATGGAGATGGCCGGCGAGAGCCCCTCGATGAAGTCCACGTCCGGCTTGTCCATCTGGCCCAGGAACTGGCGGGCGTAGGCAGAGAGCGACTCCACGTAGCGCCGCTGGCCCTCGGCGTAGATGGTGTCGAACGCCAGCGAGGACTTGCCCGAACCAGAGATGCCGCAGAAGACGATGAGCCGGTCCCTCGGCAGCTCCAGAGAGATGTCACGCAGGTTGTGCTCGCGCGCTCCTCGTATGACCAGTCGGTCGCCCACAGGTCAAGCGTAGGTGGCCGAACGCTGCCGCCGTTCCGTCTCCGCCTGTGGAATACCTGGAGAAAACCGGCGGGGTTCAGGCACCGGCGGCGTGGGCGCCGGCCATGTCGCGCATCTCCCGGCGCAGCTCGTTGATCTCGTCCCGCAGCCGGGCGGCGTACTCGAAACGCAAATCCGCCGAGGCCGCCTGCATCTCCTCGGTGAGCGCGGCGATCAGCCGCGGCAGGTCGTCGCTCGAGACGTCGAGGCCCTCGGCTGCCGGCCCGAGGCCGCCCCGCCGGCGGTGCCGCTGGCGCTGGGGCACCGGCGCTGTCTCCTCGGGGCGGATTAGCGCCAGGATGTCGGTCACCGCCTTGCGGATGGTCTGCGGGCTGATGCCGTGGGCGGCGTTGTGGGCTTGCTGGCGGGCGCGCCGGCGGTCCGTCTCCTCGATGGCCCGGCGCATCGAGTCGGTCACCGTGTCGGCGTACATCACCACCTGGCCGTCCACGTTGCGGGCGGCGCGCCCGATGGTCTGCACCAGCGAGGTCTCGCTGCGCAGGAACCCCTCCTTGTCGGCATCCAGGATCGCCACCAGCGAAACCTCCGGAAGGTCCAGGCCCTCGCGCAGCAGGTTGATGCCAACCAGCACGTCGAAGTGGCCCAGACGCAGGTCGCGCAGGATCTCGATGCGGGCCAGCGTGTCCACCTCGCTGTGCAGGTAGCGCACCCGGACGCCCATCTCCAGCAGGTACTCGGTCAGGTCCTCGGCCATCTTCTTGGTGAGCGTCGTGACCAGCACCCGCGCCTCGGCGGCGACCCGCTCGCGGATTTGCTCCTGCAGGTCGTCGATCTGGCCGCGGGTCGGCTTCACCACCACCTCGGGGTCCACCAGGCCGGTGGGGCGCACGATCTGCTCCACGACGCGGTCCGACACCGACAGCTCGTAGGACCCCGGCGTGGCCGACAGGAACACCACTTGTCCGACCCGCTCCATGACCTCCTCGAAGGTGAGCGGCCGGTTGTCCGCCGCCGACGGCAGCCGGAAGCCGTGCTCGATGAGGGTGAGCTTGCGGCTGCGGTCGCCCTCGTACTGGCCGTGCAGCTGCGGCACCGCCACGTGCGACTCGTCGATGACGGTGAGGTAGTCCTCGGGGAAGTAGTCCAGCAGTGTGAACGGCGCCTCGCCGGGGCCCCGCCCGTCGATGGGCGCCGAGTAGTTCTCGATGCCGTTGCAGTAGCCCAGTTCCTGCAGCATCTCCAGGTCGTAGCTGGTGCGCATGCGCAGACGCTGCGCCTCCAAGAGCCGGCCCGTCGCCTCGAAATGCCCCAGACGTTCGGCCAATTCGGCCTCGATGCGCCCGACGGCGGCCTGCAGGCGCTCAGGCGTGGTCACATAGTGGCTGGCGGGGAAGAGGACGACCTCCTCGAGGCTGTCGAGGCGCTCGCCGGTGACCGGGTCCAGCAGCGTGATCTGCTCCACCTCGTCGCCGAAGAGCCCCACCCGGATCACGTTCTCCTCGTAGGCGGGGCGCACTTCGAGGGTGTCGCCCCGCACCCGGAACCGGCCCCGCGCCAAGTCGATGTCGTTGCGCTCATAGTGCATGTCCACGAGTCGGCGCAGGATCGCCCGGTGGTCGTAGGACTCGCCGGTGCGCAGCACCAGCAGCTGGTTCTGGTACTCCTCGGGCCCGCCGAGGCCGTAGATGCACGACACCGACGCCACCACGACGACGTCGCGGCGGGTCAGCAGGGCCGAAGTGGTGGAATGCCGCAGCCGCTCGATCTCGTCGTTGATCGAGGCGTCCTTCTCGATGTAGGTGTCGCTGGCGGGCATGTAGGCCTCGGGCTGGTAGTAGTCGTAGTAGGAGACGAAGTACTCCACGCGGTTGTGCGGGAAGAACTCCCGCAGCTCGTTGGCCAGCTGGGCGGCCAGCGACTTGTTGGGGGCCAGCACCAGCGTCGGGCGCTGCACCTGCTCGATGGTCCAGGCCATCGTGGCGCTCTTGCCGGACCCGGTGATGCCCAGCAGCGTCAGGCGACGCTCGCCGTAGCCGATGCCCTCCGACAGCCCGGCGATGGCCGCTGGCTGGTCCCCGGCGGGCTGGAAGTCGGCCACCATGCGGAAGGGGATGTGGCGACGGTCCGCCACCAGGTCAACGCCGGCAGCTGCCGAGGGCGCGGAGGTCACGAGACGAACCTACCGGGTGGCGCGGGTCCCGGAGCGGGCGTCTACCCGGCGGCGGCCCGCAGAGAGCTGATCCACGCCCAGCAGCGCTCCACTTGCCCCTCCAGTCCGTCGAGCGGGCCGTTGTTGTCGATCACGAAGTCCGCCAACGCCAGCCGCTCGGCGCGGGAAGCCTGGTTGGCCAGCCGCGCCCGCGCCTCGTCGGCGGTCAGGTCGCGGCCAGCCACGAGGCGCTGCACGGCGACCTCGTGGGCGACGTCCACCACGATGATCCCCGCCAGACCCTGCCGCCGTTCGGGTCCCCCCTCGGTCAGCAGCGGGATGTCGGACACGACGACGGCGTCGCTGCCTGCCAGTTCCCGGCGACGGGCAACCATCTCGGCGCGCACCGCCGGATGCACGATGGCGTTCAGCTCCGCCAGTTTCTGCGGGTCGTTGAAGACGAAGGCGGCGGTGGCGGCGCGGTCCAAGGTTCCGTCGGGCCGCAGGATGGAGGGCCCGAAGCGGGCCACCATCGCCTCCAGGACCGGACGACCGGGCTGCTGCAGCTCGGCCACGATGGCGTCGGCGTCCAGCAGGACGGCGCCGCGCGCCACCAGCGCGGCCGCGACCGTGGACTTGCCGGCGCCGATGCAGCCGGTGAGACCGACCTCGATCATCGGGCGCCGACGGGAGCGCCCTCAGGCGCTGGCGACTGCCTCGAGGCTCTCGGCGTCGGCGGGGAGGTCGTCGCCAGAGAGATCGTCGCCGGAGTTGCCGTCGCCGGAGAGGTCGTCGAACTCCTCGCCGGCCTCGCCTGGCTCGTCGTCGCTCACGGCGCCCAGGTAGTTGCCCTCTTCGTCGAAGGCGTGCTCGCCGAAGGCCTCCTGGAACTCAGCGGAGACCACGCCGCCCTCGGCGGCCTGCTTGATGGAGAGGCTGATGCGCCGGCGCTGCAGGTCGATGTCGATGATCTTCACCCACAGCTCCTCGCCGGGGGTGACGACCTGCTCGGGCACCTCGACGTGGTGCGCCGACATCTCCGAGATGTGGGTAAGCCCTTCGATGCTCTCGCCCACCTGCACGAAGGCGCCGAACGGAACCAGCTTGGTGACCCGTCCGTATACCAGCTCGCCCACCCGGTGCGTGGCGGCGAACTCCTGCCAGGGATCCTGCTGGGTGGCCTTGAGGGACAGGCTGATGCGCTCGCGGCTCGGGTCCACTTCAAGCACCTGCACATCCACCTCGTCGCCCACCGACACCACCGAGCTGGGATGGTCCACGTGGCGCCACGACAGTTCGGAGACGTGTACGAGCCCGTCCATGCCGCCGAGATCGATGAAGGCACCGAACGGCACGACCGAGGACACGACGCCCCGGCGGACCTCGCCCGGCTTCAGGTTCTCCAGGAACTCCTCGCGCTGCTCCTTCTGGGTCTCCTCCAGCCAAGCCCGGCGCGACAGCACCACGTTGTTGCGGTTCTTGTCCAGCTCGATGATCTTGGCCTCCACCTTGCTGCCCACGAAGGGCTGCAGGTCGCGCACCCGGCGCAGGTCCACCAGCGAGGCGGGCAGGAAGCCGCGCAGGCCGATGTCCACGATGAGGCCGCCCTTGACCACCTCGATGACTAGGCCCGAGACGACCCCGCCCGAGGCTTTGATCTCCTCGACGTTGCCCCAGGCGCGCTCGTACTGGGCGCGCTTCTTGGAGAGGATGAGGCGGCCTTCCTTGTCCTCTTTCTGCAGGACGAGGGCTTCGATCTCTTCGTCGATGCCCACCACGTCGCCAGGGTGAGCGTCGTTGCGGATTGAGAGCTCCCGCGACGGGATGACCCCTTCGGACTTGAAGCCGATGTCGATGAGGACCTCGTCGTTGTCGATCCGCACCACGCGGCCGACCACCATCGTGCCCTCCTCGACCGTGACGACGCTGGAGCTGTAGGCGGCCGCCAACGCATCGTCGTCGAGGTCGTTGAGGGCGATCTCCCGCGGCTCGTACGCCTCGGCCATCTCGTCGCCGGCGGGTTCGGGGTCTGTGGCTTCTGGTGTCTCGGCGGTCGCCTCGGCGGCGTCTGCGGCTTCGGGCTCTGCGGGGGTCTCTGCGGAAGCTGACGGCTCGGGTGTCTCTTCTGCTTGAGTCGGTTCGAGTGTGGAGTCGGCGGGTATGGACAGGTCGGGATCGAGGTCGGGCACGGATTCTCTCTTGGTCGATGGTCGGGACTGGACGACGCGAGCCGTCGAACGGGGCCGATCGGCCCCACATAGCACCGGCAAGGCTAACAGCGCCACCACCAACTGCAATCAGTCCCCAGCGATCCGTCCCCCGACCCCGTGCCGGCGCATCACGCCTTGGCGGCTGCCCAGGTTTTGCCGAAGGCTAGGTCTACTACTAGAGGCACCCGCAGCTCGCAGGCGACGGCCATCTCGTGGCGCACTAGGTCGGCGGACGCTGCCCGCTCTGCTTCGGGCACTTCCAGGATGACCTCGTCGTGGACCTGGAGGATGAGGCGGCTGGCCATTCGCTCGCGTTCTAAGGCGGCGTCGATGTGTACGAGGGCCGCCTTGAAGATGTCGGCTGCTAGGCCCTGGATGCCGGCGTTCTTGGCTTGGCGCTCGCCGGCTTGGCGCACCCGGAAGTTGTCCGAGCGCAGTTCGGGAATGGGGCGGCGGCGCCCGAACAGCGTCTCGGTGTATCCCGACTCGCGGGCCCGCGCCACCGCCTCGTCCATGTAGGCCTGCACCGCCGGGAACGCCCCGAAATAGGCGTCCAAGATGACCTGCGCCTCTTCTGTCTCAATCGACAGGCGCTGGGCGAGCCCGTAGGCCTCCATGCCGTAGGCCAAGCCGTAGGACACCATCTTGGCCTTCGAGCGCAGCTCGACAGTCACGTCCGCGGGAGCGACGTTGAACACCCTCGCCGCGGTGGCGGTGTGGATGTCCTCGCCCGCCTCGAACGCAGCGATGAGGCCCGGGTCGTCAGCCAGATGCGCAATGCAGCGCAGTTCGATCTGGTTGTAGTCGGCGATCAGCAGCGCCGTGCCCGCCGCGGGCACGAACACTTTGCGGAAGGCCCGGCCGGTCTCGGTGCGCACCGGGATGTTGTGCAGGTTGGGCGCGTCGGAGGAGAGCCGGCCGGTTCGGGCCACCGTCTGGTTGAAGGAAGCGTGGATGCGACCGCTGCGCGAGTGTACTTCAGCCGCCAAGCCGTGCCCGTAGGTGGAGCGCAGCTTCTCCACCTCCCGGTAGGCCAGCAGGTTTTCCACGATGTCGTGCTCGCCGCGTAGACCTTCCAGCGTTGCCGCGTCGGTGGAGTAGCCGGTCTTGGTCCGCTTCCGGGGCGGCAAGCCGAGGCGCTCGAAGAGCACTCTGGCGAGCTGCTGGGGCGAGTTGACGTTGAACTCCTCCCCGGCGTCGGCCACAACCGCGGCGCGCAGCCGCGTGGCCTCCGCCTCGAGCTCGCGGGTGAGCGCCTCGAGGCCGGCCCGATCCACACCCACGCCGCAGTGCTCCATCCGGGCCAGCACCCGCACCAGCGGCACCTCGATCGTGTCGTGCAGCGTCTCGGCGCCGCCGTCGCGCAGCTCGGCCCGCAGGGGTTCCGCCAGGCGGGCCGCGGCCAGGGCCTCCAGCGCCGTGCGGTCGCGCAGCGGCTCGCCGGAGCCGGGGAATGCCAGCCGCCCCTGCGTCTCCCCCTCCCCGCCGTCGTCGGCCAGGGCGCAGCCGGCGTAGCGCGCCAGCAGGTCCCCGACGGGGTAGTCGGACTGCGAGGGATCCAGCAGGTAGGCGGCGATGGCGGTGTCCATGCTCAGCGAGCGGATGTCGATGTCGATGCCCAGGAGGCTGCGCATCAGGTCCCTGGCGTCATGGGCCACCAATCCGGGCGCGGCCTCGCCGAACAGGCCGCCGAGTGCCCCCCGCAGTGCCCTGTCCTCCAGGAACTCTCCCGGAAGCCAGACCGCGCAGGGCACGGCGGCGGCGCTGTCTGTGGGCTGCGGCGTCCGGGCGGAATGGCTCTCCTCGACGCCGATCAGGGCCAGCCCCTCGAGCGCCGACCGGCCGCGCCGGCCGCGCCACGCCCCCGCCACCGCCAGCCGACCGCCTTGCGCCAACCCGGCGATGCGGGCCACCGCGGCAGCCACATCGCCGGGCTTCTCCACGGTGATCTCCAGCACCTCGGCGTCCGCCTCGGGCGCGAAGTCCAGGCCCAAAGCCTCGCCGAGGCGCCCCAGCAGCGAGCCGAACTCCAAGAACTCGAACAGCCGCCGAATCTCGTCGGCAGCCGCCGGGGCCACGGTCAGGTCGTCGACGCGGAGGGGCAGGTCCAGGTCGCGCCGCAGCGCCATGAGCTCGCAGTTGAGGCGGACTGCCTCCTCCGCGTCCTGCAGTGACGCCCGCAGCTTCGGGGTCTGGTCGTCGAGGGCGTCGTAGATGCCGTCGATGCCGCCATGGGCGTTGATGAGCCGGGCGGCCGTCTTCTCCCCCACTCCCGGCACGCCCGGCAGGTTGTCCGAGGCGTCGCCGCGCAGGGCGGCGTAGGCCACATAGTCCGCAGGCGACACGCCGGTGCGCTCCTCGATGCCCGCCTCGTCGTAGCGCGCATGGTCGGACATGCCTCGGCGGGGATACAGCACCGTGACGTGCGGGTCGGCCACGAGCTGGAAGGCGTCGCGGTCCCCCGTCACCACGGCGGTGTCCAACTTCGAGGCGGCGGCCTCGGCTGCAAGGGTGGCCAGGATGTCGTCGGCTTCGAACCCGGGCGCATCCACGGCCCGCACCCCCAGCATCGCCAGCACCTCGCGCAGCAGGCCCAGCTGCTCCCGGAAGATCTGCGGGGGTTTCGACCGGTTGGCCTTGTAGCTCTCGAGGCGCTCGTGGCGGAACGTCCCGCCGGGCAGGTCGAACGCCACCGCCGCCCGCTGCGGCTGATGGTCGCGCAGCAAGTTGACCAGCATGGAGGTGAACCCGAACACGGCGTTGGTGGCCTGCCCCGAGGCGGTGCTCATGTCCTCGGGGAGCGCGTGGAAGGCACGGTAGGCCATTGAGTGCCCGTCGATGAGGAGCAGGTCGGTCACGGGCGCAGGCGGGACGGTGCAGCGGCGGCGGTCAGCGTGGCGGCTGCGCCGCGCCGTCTCACGGGCGTCCGTCGGCAGGCTTGGACGCCACCGACAGGGTCCCCGCCAGGAGATCCTCGGCCACGGCGCGCATCGGGCGCCGCTGGTTCATGGCGGTCCTGCGCATGAAGGCGAAGGCGTCGCCCTCGCGGAAGCCGTAGTTGTCGGTCAGCAGGCCCTTAGCGCGTTCGACGATCTTGCGGGTCTCGAGCTGCTCGGCGAAGTCGGCCGCCTCGGCCGCTAGGGCCTGCGCCTCGCCGAAGCGGGCCAGGGCGATCTCGATGGCTGCCACCAACTCGCCCGCCGCGAACGGCTTCACCAGGTAGGCCAGGACTCCCGCCTGGGCGGCTTGGGCGACCAGTTCCCGCTGGCTGAAGGCGGTCAGCACGAGCACCGCGCAGAGGCGCTCGTCGGTGATGGCCCGTGCCACGGCCAGGCCGTCGTTGCCCGGCATCTTGATGTCGAGGATGGCCACATCGGGTCGCAGCTCCTGCACCAGCGCCAGTGCCTGGTCGCCCCGCCCCGTGTCGGCCACCACCTCGTAGCCCTCGGTGGTGAGGGTCTCCTTCAGGTCCAAGCGGATGATGGCCTCGTCCTCGGCGACCACGACGCGGGTCCGCGCCCCGACGGGCCTCTCCGCGCTCACGGGTCTCTCCGGGCCGAGAGGCGGTCGAGGAGGGCGTCGAGGCGGTCCTCCAGTTCGGCCACCTCGGCCTGCAGGCGATCACGGTGACCGGTCATGGCGGCGGCGTGGCGGGCCGCGTCGCGCAGGTCGCGGTCAGCCATCGGGGTCTCGGAGACGAGCGCCCGCAGCTGGGCCTCAGACTCGGAATCGCTGAAGTACACGAGCTGCTCCTCGGCCACCTGCAGCTCTGCCCGGCAACGCGCCAAGCGGCGGGACACTTCGGTGATCCGCAGCCGGATCACCGCACCGGGCAGGGCGGCGAGGGGCACGGCGGCATTGTAGGAGCGAGCCGCATCCACGGCAGTCCCCGGCGGGCCGGCCCGGTGCCGGGCCAGGGTCCGGATCGAGTCCGGCGCAGCTCGACGCTGGCACGGCGCGCCCCGGGACTCAGAATGTCTGCTCCACGAACCGCTCGAGGTGGCGCAGCGTGCGCACCTCGAAGGTGCCGTCGCAGTGGGCGCTGTAGGTGCTCATGATGGAGTCGCCAGTGTCCCAGTAGGAGCGCGGCTCGGGGTTCAGCCAGAAGATCCGCCGGGCTTTGCGCTGCAGTTCGGCCATCACCCACGTCTCGGAGGCGTGATAGTTGTTGCGAGCGTCGCCCAGGATCATGATCGTGGTCTTGGCGGTGATCGAGGGCCCGTAGCGCTCCCAGAACACCCCCAGGGCGTGGCCGTAATCGGAATGCCCGTCCACCCACACCACGTCCGCGGAGGTGTTCACCCGATGGACCGCCTCGGCGATGTCCTCGCTCGCCTCGAACAGGTCGGTCACCTCGTCCAGCCCGTCGATGAACACGAACGAGCGCACCTTGGCGAAGTGGCTGCTGATGGCGTAGACCAGATGCAGCGTGAAGCGGGCGAACGCCGCCACCGAGCCGCTGATGTCGGCGATGACCATGATCTCGGGCTTGGCCGGGCGCTTGTAGCGGAACTGCGGCTCGGCCGGGACGCCGCCGTAGCTCAGCGACCGCCGGATGGTACGGCGGAAGTCCAGCACGCCGCGGCTGCGGTGGTGCCGCCTGCTGGCCAGCCGCGCCGCCAGTTTGCGGGTCAGCGGCCCGATGACCTTGCGCAGAGCCTCCATGTCCTCTCGCGTGGCGTGCATAAACTCCACGTCGGTGGGCAGCGGCTTGCGCAGGGTCCTAGCCATCGCCTCGACGCCGCGGTCGGCCACGAGCCGGCGGCGGATCTCCGCCTCGATCTCTTTGCGCAGCTGATCGATGCGCGCCTCCATCTCGTCGCGCGCCAGACGCTCCTCCAGCGGCGTGAGAGGTCGTTCCGCCTCGTCCTGCACGGTCTCCAGCAGCCGCTCCAGCAGGGCCTCCAGGCCCAGGTTGCGCAGCGTTCGATAGAGGTAGTAGGCGCCGCCGACAGGCCGGCCTGGCTCCATGCCGGCGTAGCGCTGCACCGCCCGCCTGGCCCCGGCGCGCAGTCGCTCCTGATCGCCCCCCAGCAGCGCCGCGAACAGCATCCGGGCAAGATCCTCGTCGCCGAGCGGCTCGCCGCCGGGGCCTTCCAGGCGGGGATCCCGCGCCCCAGCGAGGTCAGCGTCTGCCCAAGCACCGTCGGAGGGCACGAACTGGGGGCCGCGCAGCGAGAAGTACACCTCAAAGGCGGTCTCGAACGCCTGCCGGTGGGCATGGTGCTTGACCAGCGTGGCGGCCAAGGCGCACTTGAGAGCGGCGCGGTCCTCCAGGGGGACGTGGCGCACCGCCTCGGCGGCGTCGAGATGCTCAGTGAGGCTGACCGGCAGCCCGGCGCGGCGCAGCTCGGCGATGAACCCGCCGAGCAGACCCAGCAGCGCGGCGCCGGCCGCCCCCGGTGGTGCTGGCCCCCGAGCCGCCTGCACCGTCACGGCTGCCGCCGCTCAGCGGGGCAGGCCGGAACCTGGGGCGTCGCCCGCGGAGAGTTCCTTCAGGGCCTTGTCGATGTCGCTGCGGTACTTCAGCAGCACATGAACGGTCTCGGCGGCCGTCTCGGCGTCGACGTGCTCGACGCCAAGCAGCACCAGCGTGCGCGCCCAGTCCAGCGTCTCGGACACCGACGGGGACTTTTTCAATTCCAGTTGCCGCACCGAGCGGACGATGCGGGCCACCTCGTCGGCCAAGCTCTGGCTGATGTCGGGCACCTTGGTGAGCACGATCTCCCGCTCCCGGTCTAAGTCGGGATAGTCGATGTAGAGATACAGGCAGCGCCGCTTCAGGGACTCCGAGAGCTCTCGGGTGTTGTTGGAGGTGAGGAACACCAAGGGGATCTGGGTGGCCTCGACGGTGCCCAGCTCGGGTATGGACACCTGGTAGTCGCTGAGGACCTCCAGCAGCAGGGCCTCGGCCTCGACCTCGACGCGGTCCACCTCGTCGATCAGCAGCACGACCGGCTCGGTGGCCCGGATGGCTTCCAGCAGCGGCCGGGTGAGCAGAAACTCCTCGGAGAAGATGTCCTCGGACACTTCATCCCAGGTCTGCGACTCGGCCTGGATGCGCATCAGCTGTTTCTTGTAGTTCCACTCGTAGAGCGCCTTGGACTCGTCGATGCCCTCGTAGCACTGCAAGCGGATGAGGCGCGCCCCGCACATCTCGGCGGTGCTCTTGGCCAGCTGGGTCTTGCCGGTGCCCGCCGGCCCCTCCACCAGCACGGGCTTGACGAGCCGGTCGGCCAGGTAGACCACCCCGGCGATGCCCTCGTCGGCGAGGTACTGCACGCCGTTCAGCCCGTCCCGGACCGCGCTGACGCCAGCGAAGCGATGAGCCATGGGACCTCAGGCTACGGGAGCGGGCGGGCACCCGGCACGGGAGGGATCAGCTGCGGCGGGCGGACCAGAAGCGGTGCCGCAACGGGAGCAGCAGATGGCGGGCGGCCGGCTGGCCGCAGAGGTTGGCCACCAGCAGGTAGACCGTGCCGGCGGCGGCGAGGCAGACGGGCGCGGTCAGCAGGTGGGGGGCGCCGGACAGGAGTCGCGTCAGCAGGTAGCCGACCAGCCCCGCTGTCACGGCGGCAGGCAGGAGCCGCCCCGCCAGGCGACCGAACGGCGGGCTCAGCCCCAGAGTGCGGCGAATCCGCCTGCGCAGCAGCCCCAGCTCCAGCCAGGCGGCGACGGCCGCCGCCAGCGCCAGGCCGACGGCCCCGAGCCGCCTGATGTCGCCGGTCTGGCGAACCTCGCTGCCGAGCAGCCAGAAGGCCGGGAGGTCGCCCAGGCGGCGGATCTCGCCGTCGATCACCCCCACCCGGTCCAGCTGGATCATCAGCACCAGCCCGCCGAGGGCGGCGAAGACCAGCCGACCGGCGGCGATGCGAGCCGGGCCTTTGGTGTCGCCGGCGGCGTAGCAGGTGTTCTGCAACAGACGGGAGAGCCCCGCGGCCACGATGCCCAGGCTGTAGGCCGCCAGCACCAGCCAGACCACGTAGGTGTCGTCGGCCGTGAAGTTCACCCGCTGGTAGAGGGCGCCCACGATGGGGCGTCCGAAGATCACGAACGCCACGAGGGCGAAGACCAGGAACAGCAGCACGCGGGCGGCGCCGACGGTGAGGCGCTCGTGCAGACGCTGGCGGCTGTCCTGCTCGCGCGCCAGCTCGGGAAGGTCCGCGGCGGCCACCGACACGGCGAACACGCTGATGGGCATGAGATACAGCACCTGGGCGCGGTCCAGGTAGGCGATGGCGCCGGTGGCCAGCAGCGACGCCAGAATCACGTCCACGTAGCTCGAGATCGTGACGACGCCGCGGCCCGCCGCAGCCGGCCCGAACCGGCGCGCCACCTCGCGCACGCCCCGAAGCCGCAACCCCAGACTGACGCGCAGGCGCGGGACGAGGGACACCACGGCGGGCACCTGCACGACGAACTGCAGGGCGCCGCCCACCAGGACTCCCCACGCCGCCGCCTCGGCGATCCCCGTCTCGGCCAGCCCCGCCACGCCGGCGGCTGCCACGGCGGCGAGGATCGCTGTGTTCCACAGCACCGGTGCCACATAGGAGATGAAGAAGCGCCGGTGGGCGTTCAGCACGCCGAGGCACCAGGCCGCCATCACGATCAGGCCGATCCCGCCAGCCATGATGCGGATCAGCACCACGGTGAGCTCGCGTCGGGCGCCGGCGAACCCCGGCGCCACGATCCAGGTGAGCGGCTCGGCCAGGAAGATCGCCAGCAGCACCAGCCCTCCGGTGAGCACCGCCAGTAATCCGGCCACGGCGCCCGCCAGACGGCCCGCCTGCTCCTCGTCGCCCTCGTCGATCACTTGGGCGTAGACCGGGATGAACGCCGCCGAGAGCGCCCCCTCGCCCAGCAGGTTCTGGAGCAGCTTGGGAATGCGCAGGGCGGCCCCGAAGGCGTCGGCGGAGCCGCGGGTGCCCAGGAACGCTCCGAGGACGGCCTCGCGCGCCACCCCCGAGAGGCGCGACAGGACGACTCCGGCCCCGACGAGGACGGCACTGCGCCCGCTGCTGCGGCGACGGGCACCGAAACCCGCGGCACCTCCCTGGCCAGCGCCCGGCTGGCCGTCCCCCGGCGACGGCGACCGATAGTATCCGCTCACGGCACGAGCGTAATCAGCGCCGCTCCGAGCACTCGGGAGGCAAACCGTGGCCGCATCCGCAGTGATGACGACCGAACACGTCGAACACGTCGGCGACATCGACGCAACTACCAAGCGGCAGGCGATGGAGGCCCTCGGTCGGCGCGCCAAGGCGGTGGCGCCGCTGCTGTCCGCAACCCCCACCGACGTCAAGAACCAGGCGCTACGGGCCGCGGCGGAGGGCTTGCAGTCACACGCCGAGGAGTTGCTGGAGGCCAACGAGGGCGACCTGACCGCCGCTGCGGAGGCCGGCATTTCGCCGACGCTGCTGGACCGGCTGCGCCTCAGCGAGGCCCGCATCGACGGTATGGCGGGCGGCCTGCGCCAGGTGGCCGACCTGCCCGACCCGGTCGGGGTCGTCGTGGCCCGCGACGTGCGCCCCAACGGCCTGCGCATCGAGCAGGTGCGGGTGCCGCTCGGGGTGGTGGCGATCGTCTATGAGAGCCGGCCCAACGTCACCAGCGACGCCGCCGGGTTGTGCCTCAAGTCCGGCAACGTGGCCTTCCTGCGGGGCTCCTCGATGGCCATCCGCTCGAACTTGGCCGTCGCCGGGATCCTGCGCCAGGCCTACGCCGCCTGCGGCTTGCCCGCCGACGCCCTCGTCCTGGTGGATGACACCAGCCGCGAGGCGGCGGTGGAGTTCATGCGCCTCAGCGGTTACGTGGACTGTCTCATCCCCCGCGGCGGGCCCGCGCTGATCCGCTCCATCATGGAGAACGCCACCGTGCCGTTCATCCTCGACGGGGACGGCAACTGCCACGTCTACGTGGACCGGGGCGCCGACCTGGGGATGGCCACCGACATCATCGTGAACGGCAAGACCCAGCGCCCGTCGGTGTGCAACGCCACCGAGTCCCTGGTGCTGCACAGCGACGTGGCCGCCGCGCTGCTGCCCCGGCTGGTGCAGGCCATGCCGACGGTGGAGATGTTGGGCGACGAGGCCTCTCGGGCGGTGGCGCCGAGCATCGGGGCGGCCGAGGAGGCCGACTACGGCACCGAGTTCCTGGACTACAAGCTGTCGGTGCGAGTCGTGGACTCACTCGATGAGGCCATCGACCACGTCAACCGCTACGGCACCGGGCACTCGGAGGTGATCGTCACCGCCGACGAGGCGGCCGCCGGGCGGTTCTGCGCCGAGGTTGACGCCGCCTGCGTCCTGCACAACGCCTCCAGCCGCTTCGTGGACGGCGAGGAGATGGGCTACGGCGCCGAGATCGGCATCAGCACCCAGAAACTCCACGTGCGCGGCCCGATGGGTCTCGTCCATCTCACCGCCATCAAGAACATCATCAGCGGCGACGGCCAAATCCGCAGCTAAGCCAAGCCGGCCGCGTGGCGTGACCGCCTCGGCTGACGGTCGCCAGAGCGAACCGGCGGACTAGTCGTGGACCGCGTCGCCCTCCTGGAAGGGCGGCGGAATCAGATCCTCGTACATGGCAGGGTCGGGCGGCACCACAACAGCCTTGCCGTCGCGCCAAGTCACCACGCCCGTGCCGGTCTGGTACGCCAGCAGGTGCGCATCCTTGGCCGCCAGCCGGAGTGAACGCAGCACCGCCTCGTCAAACTCGCGCCCGAGGACGACGTCGATCTGCCCTCGGTCGGTCGAGACTCCCCCCTCATCCAGCAGTGCCGGCGCTGGGCCGGAGTTGTCATACAGCCGCCATGCATCTACTCTGGCGGCGTAGTGGTCGCGCAGGTTTTGCAGGCCCGACTCGAATCGGCGTCGGATCACGCTCTCTGGCACCCAGTGGCCCCCGTTCCCGACACGTTGCTCGACTCGACGGACTGCCTCGTCGGCGCAGCCCAAGGAGAGGAACAGCAGCGAGACGCGGTAACCGTCGAGCCGCCAGCGGTCGATCCGCCTGAGGTAGCCGCGACCCGCCAGAGTGGTCTCGAAGGCGAAGCTGTGGTCCTCAGCGGCCAAGCGGTCGATCTCAGCGAGCATCATGCGACCCGCCGCGACCGCCACGCCGGCACCGGCATCCAAGGGTGACAGGCCCGCCGCAATGAGGTCGGCGTTCACAAAGTGGACCCCCGGCGCCTCGCCGCGCAGATGCCGCAGCGCGAACGTGGTCTTGCCGGCGCCGTTCGGCCCAGCGATCACAATGATCTGCCTCTCGGTCATGCGACACCCCGCTCCAAACGCCATCTGGCAACCATCACGACTCCATTGATCGCCGGGCGGCAGGTTCGTCCCCGGCTGCTGCGCCTCCTCCCTACAACCGCCGACAAGCTCCGCGATCTCCAGTCGGCGCGTTGCTAGGGCTGGGCGTCTCGTCGGGCGCGTAGGGCGACCAACTCGGCCTCGGCGGCGGCAGCGCGGGCTTCGGCGGCAGTGGCGCGAACCTCGGCGGCGTCTCTTTGGCGGAGCGCCTCGTCGGGGTCGGGAAGCCAGAGTCCGCTGAGGGGGTCCCGGAAGCGCAGGCGGCTCGGCTCGGCGTGTAGATCCAAGCCCAGGACACGGCTGTGGCCGCGCAGGCGGCCGTCGCCGTCGGCGCCCACCTCGATGGGCACCAAGGCATCGCCCTCCCGGCGGTCGCCCTGCAGAAACGGGCTGAAGGCGAAGAACTCGCCGCCGGTGGGGTCGAACCGCCAGTACTCCTCGACGCCGACCTCCAGGTAGACGGCGGGCTTGACGTGGAGGTCCTTCTCGTAGGTGCGCTCCGAGGCGATCTCCAGGACGAAGGCGGGTGGGCCACCCGCATCCCACGGCCGATAGCTGGCCGCCTTCCGAATCTGCGCCGGGTCCACGCCGAAGCTCACCAGCACGTCGGGGCCGACAAAGGTGCGCTCGCCCCGGCGGTAGTAGACGCTGAGATCCTGGCCCACGAAGCAGTCCGGGCGGCCGTCGAAATGCCCGCGCAACGACCCGTAGCTCAAGAAGCGCACCACCGCGTGCAGATCGGAGTCAGGCACGCTGGGGTTGGCGGGGTACGCCACGTCGGGATCCAGCCCCGCCAGATCGAGGTCCGGGTCGGTCAAAACACTCATCGACGCCCTCCCTGCCGCGGCGCCGCCGCATCGACGCGAGCCCCCAGCCTAACCGGACCGGACCAGCACCGCGAACAGCACCCACCATCAAAATATAAGCTATATAGCGTCATGGGTTTTCCATCACTTCTGTTGTTGGAATCGGCGCCGGGCTCGTGGCGGCGACGCGCACGGGCAGGCCGGTGGCAGCGGCCAGCAGCTCGCTGCGCTGGTTCGCCGTGTAGAGCTCCACGGTGGCGTCGGCGGCGGGGGCGGTGACGCAGCGGATCGTCAAGGTTTCGCCTACCCGGGCGCGGAGCGACTCGACGGCGCCGGACCTCGTCCGGTCGAGCGCGATGGCGATGCGCAAGATTCCCGCCAGCATTTGCACTCTGGCGCGGTCGGCCACGTTCAGGGCGGCGAACTCGGCGTGGCTCAGCCGGGGCAGGGCCTTGCGCTGATAGCGCGCCACCAGCGCGATCAGCTCCACCTCGCGCTCGGTGAACCCCAGCAGCCGGTCGCTGCTGCGGATCACGTAGTAGCTGTGCTTGTGGTGGGCGCCGCGCGAAATGAACCGCCCCACGTTGTGCAGCATCCCGGCGGCCTCCAGCAGGTCCCGCTCGTAGAGCCCGAAGCGGTGGAGCGCGGCCAAGGCGTCGAACAGCTGCAGCGCCAACTCGGTCACCTGTTGGACGTGGGGGCGCTCCTCCTCGTAGGACTCGGCGATCCGCAGCACCGACTCACGCCGAATGTCGCTGAGATGCCAGAAGGCGTCGCCATTGCCTCCCGCGTCCACGCCGTCCAGCAGGACGCCCTCACGCAGGGCGTACCCCGACACCGTCATCTGCGACACCTCGAAGCTCTCGAAGACTCCCTCCAGCAGCAGCACACCCGCGGTTATCACGTCGACCCGCCGCTCGTCGAGGCCGCCAAGGCTTCGTCGCTCGCCGGGCGTGGGCGCCGCCAGCACCGCGGCGGTCACCTCGGCCAGCTCCTCGCGGCTGAAGGAGACGTTGTTCAGCCAGCGGTCGGCGCGGCCTCGGCGCAGATGCGAGGCCATCTGGGCGATCGTGGCGATCGTGCCCGACGAACCCACCGCCAGGTCGTAGCCCAGGGGCGCCAGGTCGTGAACCACCGGAGTCAGGAACGACCGCACGTAGGCTCGGCATTCCTCGACGCCACCGGCCGCTGCGACCCCGCCGGGAAAGAACCGCTCGGTGAGCCGCACATGACCCAGCTTGACGCTGCGCGCCGCCAACGGCTCGGGGCCCCGACCGATGAGGAGCTCGGTGCTGCCGCCGCCGAGGTCGGCCAGCAGGACCTGCCGGTCGTAAACCGACAGCGCCTGCACCACGCCCAGGTGGATCAGCCGCGCCTCCTCGGCGCCGGAGATGACCTCGACCTCCACCCCGGCCTCGGCTGCGGCGCGGTCCAGGAAGTCGCGGCGGTTCTCAGCCTCGCGCACTGCACTGGTCGCCACCGCTCGCACGTCGGCACCGTAGGAGGCTGCCGTCTTGACCAGCCCCTTCAGAGCCTCGATTCCCCGATCGATCGCCTCAGCGGTCAGCAGGCGCATGTCGCCCGAGCCCGAGCCGAGCCGCACCACCTCCTTGTCCCGGCACAGAATCTCGAGGCCACCGCTGGAGCTGACGCGGGCCACGGCCAGGTGCAACGAGTTCGTCCCGACGTCGATGGCGGCGTGTACGTCGCCCGCCGCGCCGTTCACCGCAGCACGCCGGCCGCCGGGGAGGTCAGGGCGCGCTCCCGGCCCGATCAAGCAGCCGCAGCCGCAGCTCGTTGAGCACCCCGATGGTCGTGAACTGCCGGGTGCGCTCCCGGTCGAACGGGAACTCGTGGCGACGCGCCTCCACCTCGCCGTCCAGCGCAGTAGCCGTCCAGACCACGCCCGGATCGACGCCCTCAGCCGGGGCGGGCCCGGCCACGCCGGTCACGGCCAGCGCACAATCGGCGCCGAGCTGCTCACAGGCGCCGGCAGCCATCGCCCGCACCGCCTCCTCGGAGACCACTGGGCCGTGGGGAACTCCCAGCAGGCGGTACTTGGTCTCGGCGGCGTAGGTCACCAGCGAACCCCGGAACACATCGCTGGCGCCGGCCACGGCACTGAGGCGCGCCGCGATCAGCCCGCCGGTGAGCGACTCCGCCGTGGCCAGCGTCAAGCCCGCCCGACGGCAGAGCCCCAGCACCGTCGACTCCATGGTCTCCTCGTCGATGCCGAACACGAGGCGCTCGTCGATGGCCGCTCGCACGGCCGCCTCCTCGGCGTCCAGCATCGCCGCAGCCTCGGCGGTGGTGTCCGCTTTGGCGGTTAGGCGCACCTTGAGGCCCTCCATCCCCGAGGCCAGGAAGGCCAGCGTCACCGTGCCGGAGGCGTCGAGCCGTTCGATCACGACGGCGAGCCGTTCAGCCAGACCCCCCTCGGACTCGCCCCAGGTACGCAGCACGCGGCTCTGGATCACCTCTGAGACGCCTGCTCGGCGCCGCATGTCCGCGGCGATCCAGTCGGTCATCATCGTCTTCATCTCCCACGGCACGCCCGGGACCGCGTACACCACGGTCCCGCCGACCGCACAGACGAGGCCGGGAGCGGTGCCGGGGAAGATCGGGATGACCTCGGCGCCTTCGGGCACGTCGGCCTGCCGCAGGTTGTTGGCCGGCATAGACCGGCCGCGCCGCCAGAACTTTGCCGAGATGCGCTCGACGAGCTCGGCGTCGCGGCGCAGCGCCACACCCATAACCGCGGCCAGCGCGTCGCGGGTGATGTCGTCGGGGGTCGGCCCGAGGCCGCCGCAGACGACGACGAAATCGTTGCGCTCCGCCGCGGCGCGCAGCACGGCGCAGATGCGGTCGAAGTTGTCGCCGACCTTCGTCTGGTAATGCGAGTCGATCCCCAGGCTCGCTAGGTGCTCGCCGATCCACGAGGAGTTGGTGTCGACCACCTGACCGAGCAGCAGCTCGGTGCCGACCGCCACTACCTCGCACCTCATCGCGACCCTCCGCGGGCGGCCCCGCTCGCATGGCTCGCCCTGCGGCCGTCGAGAAGGTAGAGCAGGCCGGTGGCGGCGGTGGCGGCGGTGGCCAACCACCATACGGCCAGGATGAACGCCTGGCGTGCTGGGCTGTTCGCTGCGGCGAGGGGTGGCACCAGCGTCAGGATCACCGCCACGCCCTGGAGGGTGGCCTTCCACTTGGCCGACCGCCGGGCCGGAACCGACACGCCGCGGCGGGCGCAGTACACCCGGTAGCCGCTCATCCAGGCCTCGCGGGCGGCGATCAGCGCCACCGGCGCCCAACTCACCCGGCCGACGGCGACGAGGCACGCCATCGAACCCAGCACCACGACCTTGTCCGCCAGCGGATCCAAGAAGGCGCCCGCGCGAGTGACAGTGCCGGTGTTGCGCGCCAATCGTCCGTCCCAGGCGTCGGAGGCGGCGAAGCCCAGCGCGACCGCCACGGCGACCCACGACGCCCCGCCCTCGTCGCCGGCCCTCAGGATCAGCCAGAACAGCACCGGCGAGGCACCGATGCGCGCCAGCGTGATCAGGTTGGGGGCAGTCGCCAGTCCGAGATCGACACCGGGCGCCGTCACCGAGCGGCCCCTGCACTGGCCCCGACCGGTGGCCCCGCCATTAAGTCGACGCCGGCGGCGCCGACGATCTGGACGGCAGCGAAGGTCCCCGGCGGTAGGTCTTCGGGCACCTCCACGACACCGTCGATCTCGGGGGCTTCCCGGTGGCTGCGCGCCCGCCCCGGACGATCCACCAGCACGGTGGCGGTCGTGCCCACGAGGCTGCGCCGGCGCTGCTCGGTGATCTCATCGCAGAGCTCGCGCAGCTCGGCGACGCGCTCGGCCACCAGCGGGGCGGGAACCTCGCCCTCCAACCCGGCGGCGTAGGTGCCCTGCTCCTCGGAGTAGGCGAAGACCCCGACCCATTCCAGCTGTGCTTCGGCTGCGAAGGCCAGCAGGGCGTCGTGGTCTTCTTCGGTCTCGCCCGGATAGCCGACGATGAAGTTGGAGCGGAAGGCGGCGTGGGGCGCCTGGCGGCGGATCTCGGCGATGCGCGCCGCGAAGCGCTCGCCGTCGCCCCAGCGGCGCATGCGACGCAGCAGCGGCCGGGAGGCGTGCTGCAGAGACAAATCGAAGTACGCCACGCCCGACGCCAGGATCGCCGCGATCAGCTCGTCGCTGAGATCGGACGGATAGAGGTAGAGGAGCCGCACCCACGGGACCAGGTCCCGCGCCGCCTCCACCAGCGGCACCAGCTTCCGCTCGCCGCGGCCGCCGTCCCGGCCGTAGGAGGCCAGGTCCTGGGCCACCAGCACAACCTCCTGGACGCCGAGGGCCTCGATCTCGGCTAGGACGGCCTCGGGGCGCCGGGAGCGCTGCGGTCCCCGGAAGGTGGGTATGGCGCAGTACCCGCAGCGCCGGTCGCAGCCTTCGGCGACCTTCACGTAGGCCCACGGCGCCGCGGCCGGTGGCCGGGGCAGGTTCAGCAGGTCCATGCGGGGCGCCGGTCCGCCGCCGGCTACCTGCAGCCGGCGGCCGCGGCCGCGGCCGCGGCGGGCGGACTCCGGCGCCAACGGCTGGCCGAAGCCCGCCACCGCGTCGATCTCGGGGCGGTCCCGGCGCAGCTCGGCGCCGGATCGCTCGGCCAGGCAGCCGGTCACGACCAGGCGAGAACCAGCGCGACGCTGCGCCGCCAGACCGTCGATGGCCGCCAGGGACTCGCGGCGGGCCTCGTCGATGAATGCGCAGGTGTTGACCACTACCAAGTCCGCCTCGGCCACCCCGGCAGCCGGGCGATAACCCTCGGCGCTGAGCGTGCCGGCCAGCTTGTCGGAGTCCACCTGGTTCTTGGGACACCCCAAGGTCTCCAGCCAGTATCGCCGCGCCACGAACGCCGAGCGTACCCCCGCCGAGGCTGGCGGCGAGCCGGTAGCCTGGGGTGGGCGGGAGCTCCAGCTGCCGGCTCCGCTCCGAAATCACGATCCGGGAGGCGCCCATGGGCGACTGGTGGAACGCCCTGACCGGCGACCTGCAAGTCTTCTATCTCATCGGGATCGTCTCGGGCGCCTTCCTGATGCTGCAGTTCCTGCTCATGGCGCTGGGCGTCGGCCTAGACTTCGACTTTGACCTCGAAGGCAGCGACGCCGACGTGGGATTCCTGTCGCTGCGCAGCCTCACCGCCTTTTTCTTCGCCTTCGGCTGGACCGGCGTGCTGATGAAGGAGGGCGACAACTCGACCGCCCTGTCGGTGGTGATCTCGACCATCGTCGGCCTGGCTGTGTTCTTCTCCGTGGCGCTGATCTGGCGACGGTTCGCCCGCATGACCGAGAGCGGCTCCATCGACTACGCCAGCGCGGTCGGCGTACACGGCACCGTCTACATCCCGGTGGGCGCCAACCGCGCCAAGCCCGGGAAAGTGGAGGTGATGGTCCAGGGCCGCATGCGCGTGATCGACGCCTACACGACGGCGACGACCGAACTGCCGGCCAAGACCCGCGTCAAGGTGACCGACGTGGTGGACCCCACGACGGTGCTCGTCGAGCCGCTGGTTTAGCGTTTCGCTGACCCACAACCCCACAAGCCACCCCCTGACCCTCCGAAAGGAACCCGCATGGCAGTCATCGGCCTCGTCGTCGGCCTCGTCGTCATCCTCCTCATCGCCATCCTGTGGGTGGCCTCCCGCTACAAGCGCTGTCCTTCGGACCGAATCCTCGTGATTTACGGCCGCGTTGGGGGCGGGGGCGAGTCGGCCCGCTGCCTGCACGGCGGCGGCGCCCTGGTGTGGCCCATCATCCAGGGCTACGCCTTCTTGGATCTCACCCCGATCCCTATCGAGATCAAGCTGCAGGGCGCCCTCTCGCAGCAGAACATCCGGGTCAACACGCCCGCCACGTTCACCGTCGGCGTCTCCACAGAGCCCGGCGTCATGCAGAACGCCGCCGAGCGTCTGCTGGGACTCAGCCTCAGCGAGGTCGAGAACCTGTCGCGCGACATCATCTTCGGACAGATGCGGGTGGTCATCGCCACCATGCCCATCGAGGAGATCAACGCCGACCGCGAGAAGCTGATCACCAACATCACCGAGTCGCTCGAGATCGAGTTGCGCAAGGTGGGGCTGCGGCTCATCAACGTCAACATCCAGGACATCACCGACGAGTCGGGCTACATCGACGCTCTGGGCCGGGAGGCGGCGGCGCGGGCGATCAACGAGGCCAAGATCAAGGTCGCCGAACAGGAACGCGACGGCGACATCGGCGCCGCCGAGGCGCAGCGCGAGCGCCGCATCCGGGTTGGGGGGGGCGGCGCGGCCCCCCCCGCCCGCGCGCCCGAGGCCAAGGGGCCCGTGGCCCGCGCCGCCCACCCCCGCCGCCCCCAGGCCG
>VXNF01000047.1 GCA_009840735.1 Acidimicrobiia bacterium
CTCGACGCTGTGCGCGATTCGATCCTCCACGGTCTGCGGCAGCCAGGCCAGCAGGTGCTCGCTCCGCTCGGGGTTGCGCACGAACCGCGAGATCTCTTCCCACTCCTCGGGGCGTAGCTGGAACGTTCCGCCTTCGATTAGTTCGTTGTCGGCTTGGGCGAGTACGCCCATACCTTGCAGTTGTGTGACGACCGTCTCCGGGTCGTCGCTCGCGAACGCTCCGGCGTCGAGCCGGGTATTGCCATAGCGTCGAACGAGCCGGGAAGTCTCCTCCTCGTCGTGTTTACGGTAGGGCGTCGCCGTGAGCCCGATGAGGAACGGCTCGTCCTCCCGCTGGCGGTACGTCAGGCCGATCTCCTCCATGACGGAGGTGTAGCTGGGAGCGATGGACCGGTGCGCCTCGTCGCACACCAGGAGCTGGAAGTCCTTCAAGAACCCGTACTCGGTCTGGCGGTTCGATAGCCGGGAGCGGAGCGTTTGGATTGAGGCGACGACGACGTGGTTCTCGGCCGTCGGCAGCGGCTTGGGCTGTCTGCTCCAAAGCCTCGAGATACGCAACTGCGCGGCCTCGCTGCCCTCGCTGCGCCAGACCTGCGCCCACGCTTCGACGGCCTGCTCGCAGAGCTCGTCACGGTCGGCGACCCAGAGAACGCCCCCGGGGAAACCGTCGTCCCGCACGGCCTCGACGATCGCCTGCACCGCGACCCGGGTCTTGCCTGACCCCGTCGGCATGCTGAGCATGCCGCGCCGCCCGACGCCGCCTTCGCCGCGCAGCATCCCGCGCACCTTGGCGGCGACGCCCCGCTGATAGTCGTGCAACGTGGGAAGCGACCGGGGACCCTCGACCTCCAGGTAGGCCGGGCGCTTCGGCTTCGGCGCTCCCGCCCATTCGTCAGATAACCCCAGCGAGCGGACGAACGCCACGGCCCGCGGCGATCCCGCCCACTGTTTCGGTGGGCCGAGTCGATCCAAGGCCGATCTGAATTGCCGGAGCGCGCCGGTGTGGAAGGTCGCGATCGCCGCTTCGGCCACCTCGATTGGCGACAGCGACTGGCCGCCATCCTCTAACACGGCCAAGAGCGACGGCGGCAGATCCTTTCTCAGCCTCGCTTCGCTCACCGCCGCCAGGAGCCTCGCGGCATCGGATGAGCACCTTCTGACCGCTTCATGCCTCTCTTCGATTTCCGCGGGCGTTCGGCGCTCAAGGATTTCCGAGATCGTGTCGGTCCCCAAGTTGAGGCCGAGAGCGTCCGCGACGTGTTCGAGCGCGGCGCGCTCGTCGTCCTCGACGCCGCCGAGGAGGTAGACGTCGTTGCCGTGCGCGGCGCATGGGCGCTCGGTGCCCGTGACGAGGATTTCCTCGCAAAGCACGAGCTGGGCGTCCTTCTGCTGTGCCGATAGGTGGTCGCGCAACCCCGGCCAGACGTCAGTCAGAGGCGTCGGTTCCCCTTCGCCAAATACCTCCGGAACCGGGTCGGCCAGTTCGAAGGCCTGCTTGATCTTCTCGGCGTTTGGGTGCCGAAGGAGCGCGTGCAGAGCCGCCGGGCTCGCGGGCTGCGGGCCGAGCGCGTCCGCGAGCGGCACGATCCCCGCGGGCGTCTTGACCTGTCCGTACTTCCGAAGAAGCCAGATCGGAAGCGACTCGCAGGCCATCTTGGGGTAGATGAGCCGAGTCTTGTGTGACATCTCCCAGCACTCGAAGATCGCATCCAGACTCAGAATCGACCATGTGTAGGCGGCGCTTGCCTCAGGGGACAGGTTGGTCAGAACATCGAGCGGCCCGACGCTCGAAATCATGCTGAAACCCAGCAGATCCTCCTGCGGGTTGGCTGGTAAGTGGTCTTGTGCCCGATACTGCTGTATCACTTCACGGCGATATCGCTCGAATAGCGGCGACTCGCCCACAGCACAGCCGACGAAGGGGGCTTCCTTCACCCCGGCGGCGTCGAGTAGGTCGGGATCCGACTCGTGGAACTCGACGTCGACGGTCGCGTGGTTGTCGCGGCTGCCGTCGCCGGAGACGATGGCACCCGGCATGAGGACGGAGTGAAGCGGTGCCCAGTCCCCGGCGCGGGTCCGCACCTGCAGGCGGCACCGCCAGCGGTCATGCTTGGAGATAATCGCGAAGGCATGCGCCGCGTGGAGGAGCGACCGAGACGCCGTCCAGAACTCGTCGAGTAGATCGTGGTCGGTGTGCGCCCGACCCGGTTCTGCCAGCACGCGATTCGCTATGGCCCTGAAGCGGACCTCAGGAGACGGCTGCTTGAGCCCCAGATCTTTCAGCGCCGCCAAGGTCTCCTCGTCCGCCGCTAACTCGGGGTGAACAGTGGATTCCGGTGCGGCCGCGTCGCTTGCAACAGCGGACTCAACGGGGAGAAACAGAGCGTGTGGATCAGGGTCGCTCCACCCACCGGTCGCCGTCCGCACGATTTGGCCGAGGTTCCCGCTTGCCCGCACGTCCTTCGGTAACGCCGCGGCGGCCCGGATCGCTGCCGAGGAGGCCGAGACCTCCTCGCCAGGCACGGCCTCCTTGACTAGGGCGTCTAGCCACTCCGCAATCGAGGACCGAGGTACCTGAGGCTCTGCCCAGGGTGTCGGCCTTGATGCCTCATGCACTCGGTTGATCGCCGGGAGTCTGTTGCCCTTGAGTGCGCTGTGGTGCAGCCAATTTTTCGGCCGGCCCGGGTGTCGTGCCCAAATCTCTAATGGATCGACGCGAACTCCTGAACTCGGGGTCAGCTCACGCGGTGGGAACTGGAGGTCACCGATCCTCTGGAGATCCCCATCTTGATTGGGCACGATCGGGTGGCTGTAAGCGGCGCCGACCAAGTGCTCGCGTAGCAGCTCGGCTGCCCACGAGTCGCCTCTCTCATGCCGACGCGGCAGCGCGTCGAGGTGGCGCGCCGGATCTTCAGTCGTTCGAAGCTTTGCCAAAGACTCTGCGATCAACTCGGCTGCGGCTTCGATCAACCCCTCGTTGTAGTTGCCCGGAAGGAGGTTCTGACGATCTTCGTTCGTCTTCCAAGGCGCATTCAGGACACCCGGAACGAGGCTCGGGGTAGCGGTCGGGAAGAACGCCCAGAACTTGCCCGGCCGGTTGAGCCGGTCAACTGGCGCCGCCCACCAGATCGAGACCTCGGCGCGGTCGTCGCCGGGACGCTGGTCTGCGCGGGCATCTCTCGACAGGCGATGCGTGCGCTCGAACAGGCGCCACTGCGTCGTCGCGTCACCATCGGCGAGCAGATAGTCGTCGTCGATTTTCTCCAACGCCAGGACGCGACTGCCCAGGCCTGAGTCGTCGATCAGAGTAAGCGATCCGACATGTGCCACGAACAGGAGGAACTCGGGCGGAAATTCCATCATCTGCAGGCGGAGGTCGTCCCGGGCCCCGGGCCGTAGCGGCAACCGCACGATGTTCACCGCCCAAGCCATCAGGTCCCGCGGCGCCTCGTCCGTCTCCCAGCAGTTGACGGGATCAATCGGCTCCGGCAGCCGCAACACAGGACACCGCTCGGCGTCTGGAACGACCTCCCGGATGCGCTGGCGGGCGCGGTCACGGTCGAATCGGAACGACCCGGACCGGCTGAAGAACTCCGGGGCGTCGCTGACACCGAGCAGCGCCTTGAAGCCGAGACCGAATGTCCCGATCTGACTCGTCGCCCGCTTGGGCGACAGGTGCGAGAACATTATCGCTTTCATACCTTCGAGGTCGATCGGCTCGCCGTCGTCCGCGCAGTAGAGATAGTCCTCCGTCAAGCGCACCTCAATGCGGCCGCGGTCCGCCGGCGGGGTTTGCCGGCCATCAACTCCGCGTGGGCTGTCGTCGGACCAGAGAGCGTCAGCGCTGTTCTGGACCAACTCGAAGAGCTGCCGGTGCTGGTAGCCGCCGTGTGCCGTGTCCTGCTCCAGGTTCGCGTGCTCCTCAACCAAAATCGGCTGCTCGCGATATGCGTTGAGTGTCCGCTGGGTCTTCTTCGAGACCTCGCGGCCCAGTTCCCCGTCGGGTCCGGCCCAGTCGTCTTCGTGGCGTCGCAGCGTGCAGTGCTCGGTGAGTTCTTCCATCTGACGCATCTCCTCGGTCAGGGCCACCTACCGGGTGCTACAGGATCTGCTCGAGGAAGCGGCGGGTTCGGGGTTCGGTTGGGTTGGTGAAGAAGTGGTGGGGGGTGCCGACCTCCACGATCTCGCCTTCGTCCATGAACACCACCCGGCCGGCGACCTCGCGGGCGAAGCCCATCTCGTGGGTGACGCAGATCATGGTCATGCCGGTGCCGGCTAGCTCCTGCATCACGTCCAGCACCTCTTTGATCATCTCGGGGTCCAGCGCCGAGGTGGGCTCGTCGAACATCATCACCTTGGGCTCGGTGGCCAACGAGCGAGCGATGGCGACACGCTGCTGCTGACCGCCGGAGAGCTGACCGGGGTACTTGCGGGCCTGCTCGGGGATCTTCACCCGCTCCAGCAGGCCCATCGCCAGTTCCTCAGCCTCGTGGCGGGGCATGCGCCGCACCTGGCGGGGGGCCAAAGTGATGTTGTCCAGCACCGTAAGGTGCGGAAACAGATTGAACTGCTGGAAGACCATGCCGGTGAGCCGCCGAACCTGCCGCACGGCGCGCACGTCGTTGCTCAACTCGATGCCGTCCACGGTGATGCGGCCCCGGTCGTGGCGCTCGAGCCGGTTGATGCAGCGGATCAGCGTGGACTTGCCCGAGCCCGACGGCCCCAGCACCACCACCACCTCGCCGACGGCCACGCTCAGGTGGATATCCCGCAGCGCGCAGAAGCTGCCGAAGAACTTGTCGACGCCCTCCAGCGTCACTATGGGCCGGTCGTCGCTGTCTGCCGTCACAGTCGTCATCTGTCCTCAACCTCCTGCCGGTGCCGTCCGCCGGGTGCCGGCGCGGTCCAGCCCGCGTCCCGCCGACCGGTGCCGGGCGCCGATCGTTGCGCTGCGTCCGACCTCATCTCTCTCCCACCCCCAGTCGGCGCTCCAGCCGCTGGCTCTCTCGTGACATCGTGAACGCCAGCGCCCAGAACGCGAAGGCCACGAAGACCAGCGTCTCGGCGATGCCGGTGACGAGGAACTCCCGCTGGCCGTGGATGCTCTCGCGGATCCGCAGAATCTCGGTTAGGGCGATGATCGACAGCAGCGTGCTGTCCTTGAACAGGTTGATGAACTGCCCCACCAGGGCGGGGATCACCGCTCGCAACGCCTGGGGCAGCACGATCAGGCCGAGCACCCGCGGGGCGCTCAGCCCGACGGCCCAGGCGGCCTCCACCTGGCCCCGCGGCACCGCCTGCAGGCCGCCCCGCACGATCTCGGCCAGGTAGGCGCCCGTGAACAGCGTCATCACCGCGATCGCCCGGGTGACCTTCGAGAGCGGATCCTCCGTCGGCAGGAAGAACCCCAAGAACAGGTCGCCCATGAACAGCAGCGTGATGAGCGGCACGCCGCGGATCAACTCGATGTAGCCGACCGACAGCCAGCGCACCGCGGGCAGCTGTGAGCGCCGCCCGATGGCCGCTGCCAGCCCGACGGGGAAGGCCAAGACGATGGAGGCGGCCGCCGCCACCAGGTTCAGCTGGAAGCCCGACCAGTCGTCCCAGCCCACGCCGCCGAAGTCGAGCCGCCCGTAGACGGCCCAGACGACCGCCACGGCGCCGGCGATCAGCGCCAAGCGAGCGGCGGGCTGCCAGCGGGCCTCGCTGCGCACGTTTCCGGTGATGCGCACCAGCGCCGCCGCCACGAGCGCGGACCCCCACCACCAGGCGATCCCGCCGGTGCCCGAGACGACCTGCCAGCCGGCGAGGGCGCACACGCCGGCACCGAACCAGCCGGCGCGCCGCCCCGCTTCGGGCAGCGCCTCCATGGCCCGCCGGGCCACCACCCCGCCAGCCAGCGCCGAAGCGACGAACGCCAGGGGCAGCCAGGTGCGGGTCATGCCCAACAGCACCGCCAGCAGCACGAAGAGGGGCCACCAGCGGCGCACGCCGTCGCGCAGGCGCGCCCGGCTGAACGGCACGTCAGCGTCGGCGGCGCGGTCCCGCGACGACGCCGTCAGGCCGCCCCAGACGAGGCCCGCCGCGGCGCACAGCAGGTACACCTGCACGACCACCCGCCACTGCTCGGCGCGGGGGAAGGTGCCCATCATCAGCAGCGTGAGGTTGGTGCGCACCGGCGCCCACTGGCCGGTGACGAACAGGAAGCGGGCGCCGTAGGCCGCCAGCATCGCCAGCCCGGCGCCCAGCAGCACCGTCAGCGCTGAGTTGTGCCGGTTGTTGAAGAGGTTCTCCCGCGCCCAGGCGCGCGCCGTGGGCCGCGGCGGGGCGGCGCGCCCCACACCGGAGGGGCGGTCGGCGGGCGGGACGGTGGCGGTCATCGTTCGCGGAGTTGCACGGTGCGGTTGTAGACGTTCAGCAGCAGTGAGATAACCAGCGAGAACACCAGGTAGACGCCCATCAGAACGGCGATGGATTGCGGCGCCGGGTTGGCGTTGCCGATGGAGGTGCGGGTGAGGTTGGTGACGTCTGCGTAGCCCACGACGGTGCCCAGCGACGTGTTCTTGACCAGGTTGAGGTACTGGTTGATGGTCGGCGGCACGGCGATGCGCAGCCCTTGGGGCAGGATCACGTGGCGGTAACGCTGGAAGGGCGACAGCGACAGCGCCCCGGCGGCCTCGCTTTGGCCCTTGGGCACCGCCAGGATCGAGGCTCGCACCACCTCGGCGATGTGGCTGGCCGTGTACAAAGCCAGCGCCAGGGTCAGCGACAGGTAGGCGGCGCTGGTGCCGAAGCCCGAGACGAGCCGGCGGCCGTTCTCCGAGCGGGCCGGCCACGACCAGTCGTAGGGGCCGCCGAGAGACACGAACGCCACAACAGCCACCACTGCGAGCACCCCCAGCGACCACAGCACCCGGTGGTGCGGCTCACCGGTACGGACGTGGCGACGGCTGCGCCAGACCCACAACCCGGCGGACGCTGCGGCCCCGAACAGCACCAGCAGCCAGAACAGCCCGGTGTGGCGTTCCGCTGACAGGCTCGGGATGCCGATGCGGCTCTTGGACAGCACCAGCCAGTTGCTGGCTGAGCCCGGCAGCTTCAAGTCCAAGGCCTCGGGGAAGACCGGCAGCGGGCCGAAGCTGAACACCGCGAAGCTGAAGAACACGATCACCACCAGCGGCGGCGTGTTGCGGAACCCCTCCACGTAGATCTGCGCCAGCCGGGCCACGAGCCAGTTGCTGGAGAGCCGGGCGATGCCCACGACCAGCCCCACAATCGACGCCAGCAGCACCCCCACCAGCCCGGCCAGGAACGTGTTCTGCACCCCGATGAGCACCATGCGCCAGATCGGCAGATCGGGGTCGAAACCGAAGTTCTCCGGGATGGCGAAGCCGGTGGGCTGGGTCAGAAAATCGAAGTCGGTGGGGATGCGGGTGCGGGTGAGGTTCTCGACGAGGTTGCCGTACAGCCACCAGCCCGCCAGGCAGACTCCCGCAACCAGCGCCGCCTGGCCGACCGCCGACAGGAACCCGGCGCGCCGCCACCACCCGGTTGCCGGAGCGTGCGCCGCGCCCGCAACCGGCGAGGGAGCGTTCCGGCTGCTCAACGACATCAAATCCGCAAGCTAGTACAGCGGTTCCAGTTGCCCGGCCGTGAAGCGCAAGCCTCCGCCCCGACGGCGGCAAACCAGCGAGGCGGGGATGCCGGTGGCCAGCGCAGGCGTGCCATTTTCAGAGGCCGCCGGAGCGCCACCGGCATCCCCACCCGGACACGTGTCGCGCGCGAGGGCGCCGGAACGAAAAGCGGAACGCCCGCCCGGGCTCTCTTGGGGAGAACCGCGCGGGCGGGCGTTCAGTTGTGTGGGCCTGTAGCCCGAATGGGGTCCTTACCGGTAGGGCGGCACGTACATCAGGCCGCCGTGGGTCCACAGGTCGTTGACCGAGCCGTGCAGGGGCAGGCCCAGCGGCTCGAGGTGGCGCTCGTAGATCTCCTCGTAGTTGCCGACCTGGCTGACGACCTGCACGGCGAAGTCGCTCGGAAGGCCGATGCCCGGATCGAAGCCCTCCTCGCCCAGGAACCGGGCCAGGGCCGGGTTGTCGCCGGTGGCGGAGGCGATGTTGCCGGAGTCCAGGCCGAACTCCCACGCCTGGATGGTGGCCATGACGGCCCACTGCACGACCTGGGCCCATTCGGTGTCGCCGTCGAGGACGGCCGGACCGAGGGGCTCCTTGGAGATGGTCTCGGGCAGGATGAACTGCTCGTCGCCGCCGCTGTCTTCGATCTCGTACTTGAAGACCGCCAGGGACGACTTGTCGGAGGTGAACGCCTCGCACTGCCCGGCGGTGTAGCCGACTCGGGCCTCGGAAGACTCCCCGAAGGTGACCGGGTTGAACGGGATGTTGCGCGACCGCATCACGTCGGTCAGGTTCAACTCGGTGGTGGTGCCCTGCGCCACGCAGATGTTGGCGTCGGCCAGACCCTCCAGGTCGGTGATGCCCGTGGAAGCTGGAACGACCACGCCCTGGCCGTCGTACAGCGTGGTGTACACGAAGTTGGCGGCCTCCTTGCCGTCGCGGCTGGCTGTGAAGGTGGTGTTGCGCACCAGCACGTCGATCTCGCCGGACTGCAGCGCCGTGAACCGGTCCGCAGTGGCGAGGTCCACGAAGTCAACGGCGCCGGCGTCGCCAAGCACGGCGGCGGCGATGACCCGGCAGAAGTCCGAGTCGAAGCCCTCGTGCTCGCCGTCGGGGGTCAGGAAGTTGAACCCCGGCAGGGCGTCGCGCACGCCGCAGCGCACCGAGCCGCGAGCCTGCACCTCAGCGAGGCGACCGCCGGCCTGTGACAGGGTTACCTCGTCCTCGGCAGTCTCCGCAGGCGGGGCGGGGGCGGCCGTGTCGGCGGGCGGTGCCGGAGCGGCGGTGTCCGCCG
>VXNF01000013.1:0-7466 GCA_009840735.1 Acidimicrobiia bacterium
TCATCTACACGTGTATGATGGTGGGACGTGGTATTTGTGTTAATCACAACGCCCCCGTGGCCCCCGCACGGGCGCCCTCGCCCGCCGCCGGGTTGCCTGCCGGAACTTCCGCGGCCCCGGCGGCGCCCACCCCTGCCCCAGCGGAGGGCTCTGCACCCGCTCCCGCACCCCCGGCTGCCGAGGCGCCCGCCCCTGCGGGGGAGACGGCTGCCGAGGTGCCGGGGCCTTCCCCCGCCGAGCCCGCTCCGCCAGCGCCGGTGGAGGGCCCGATGGTGGCCGGACCGGGCGCCTCGGGAATGCCCGGTGACGAGATCACCGCCGAGCGGGCCGATGCCATGAACGAGGCGATGGCGTCGGGCGCCATGCCCCTCGAGGTCGTCATGAACGAGGAGCGGCCGATGCCGGTGGCCCCGCAGATCGTCACGCTCGCCTCCGGGGAGTTCTCTTCCCGCAGCCACCAGACCTCGGGTCGAGCGCTGGTCCTCAACGACGGCTCCGAGCAGCGCTTCCTGCGCTTTGAGAACTTCCGCACCGACAACGGCCCCGACGTGAACATCTACCTCTCCTCGGCGCCGTTCGACGCACCGGCCCGGGACTTCGCCCTGGACTTCGTCGACCTCGGCGACATGAAGGGCAACGTCGGCGCCCAGAATTACGAGATTCCCCTCGGGGTGGAGCTGGATCGCTACGCGACGGTGGTGGTCTGGTGCGTCCGCTTCAGCGTGGCGTTCGGGGTCGCCCCCCTGGCCTGAACCGCCGCCGGCGTTCCGTCTTCGCGTCATCCCGGCGAGGACCCGGAACCAGAGTCCGGCGTGGCCGCTGCAGCGGGCTCAGCCGGCGGGCACCTGCGGCCAGGCGTGCGGCAACTCGATGCCGGCGCGGCGCAGCAGGTCGCCCTGTGCAGCCGCCGCGGCGCCGCGCAAGTCGTCGAGGTCGACGGTGATGCACCGCCGGTCGCGGACCACTGGCCTGCCCCCGATGAACACGTCGCGCACGTCGCGCCCGTCGCTGCCCCACACGAGCTGCAGGGCGACGTCGCCGTGGGGCGTCAGCGTCGACGCCCCGCAGTCGAACACCACCACGTCGGCCAGCTTGCCGGGCGCCAGCGAACCGATCTCGGCGCCCTTGCCGATGGCCTCGGCTCCCCGGATCGTGGCCAACTCGAAAGCGTCGTGCGCGCCGAACCCTTCAGGGTCGATCGGCATGTCCCGCGCCAGCCCCGTCGCCAGCGCCGCCACCCGCAGCATGTCGGGCAGGTCGCCGGCGTTGCCTGCGTCGCATCCCAGCGCCAGGCGGCCACCCCGGCGCGCCAACTCCAGGTGCCGCCCCGCCGCCGTGACACCCTGGCCCAGCCGCAGGTACGCCCACGGGCAGTAGGCCACGGCGGTCTCGCTGGCGAGAAGCAACTCCACCTCGGTGTCGTCCAGCCACACGCCGTGGGCCAGCAGCAGGTGGCGCCCCAGGATCCCCAGGCGATCGAAGTGCACGATGGGACGGGTGCCGCGGTGGCGCAGGTAGCTCTCGGGGTCGGCGGAGGAGGGCGAGATGTGCATGGTCATGCCGCAGCCGGCGTGGCGTGCCAGGTCAGCCGCCCCCGCCAGCAATTCGTCGGAGGCCAGGTCGTGGCCTACGAGCGTGACCCATCCCTCGATGAGCCCTCCGGCGGGATGGGTCTCCAGCACGGCGCGTTGGCGGTCCAGCACCTCCTCCGCGGGGGCCGCGAACGGGGCGTCGCCCGTGTCCCAACCCCAGGTCCCCACGGTGCCGCGCACCCCGACGGCCGCCATCCCCGCAGCCACCCGGCCGGGATGGGCCACCGTGCCGGCCTCCACCAGCGTGGTGACGCCGCAGAGAGCGCTCTGCGCCGCGGTCAGCGTGGCCGAGAGTTCGTCGTCGTCACCGCGGTGCTCGGCATGCAGCGGTACGGACCAAGAGAAGATCGACTCGCCCGAGGTCACGAGGTCCGGGATGCAGCTGCGCACCAACGGATCGCCGGTGCAGTGCTGGTGGGCGTTGACGAGTCCTGGCGTCACGATGCAACCCGTGGCGTCCACCTCGTCCGCGCCCGGGTAGGTCGCCCGCAGAGCCGACGTCGGGCCCACCGCAGCGATGCGGTCCCCGGCGACGGCCACCGCGCCCCCCACCAGCACCTCCCGCCGGTCGTTCATCGTCACCACGTCACCGCCGAAAATCAGCAGCACGCCCGGCTCGGTCGCCGCTCCCGGCCCCTCGACCATCCCCGCGGAGGCTAGTTGAGCGCGCCCGAAGGCTCCGCGTCGGCCCGTCCGCGCCTCGAGGCACCCTCGGTATCCTCGGCGGATGGATCTGGGTTTGCGGGGGCGACGGGCCGCGGTGGCGGCTTCCTCGGCGGGCTTGGGACTGGCGACCGCGCAGGCGCTGGCGGGCGAAGGCTGCCGCGTCGTGATCTCGGGTCGGGACCCTGAGCGCCTCGAGCTTGCCGCCGCCACGGCTTCCGGGCTCATCCCGGTGCGCGCCGACGTGTCCGGCGCAGCGGGCGCCGAGAAGTTCGTGACCGACGCCCGAGCGGCCCTCGGCAGGATCGACATCCTGGTCGTCAACGCCGGCGGCCCGCCCGACGGCGGCTACGAGTCCTTCGAGCCGGACGACTACCTCGCGGCGGTGCAACTGAACCTGATGTCAGCAGTGGCCATGTGCTACGCCGTCACCGCTGAGATGCGCGAGCGCCGCTGGGGCCGGATCCTGGCGATCACCTCGGTGACGGTGCGCCACCCCCTGCCCGGCCTGATCCTCTCCAACACCGCCCGGGCCGGCGCCACAGGGTTCCTCAAGACGCTGGCGACCGAGCTTGCCGCCGACGGCGTCACCGTCAACTCCATCCAACCCGGCCTGCATGACACGGCCCGGCTGCGCTCGGTTTGGGGCGACCGGCTCGACGAGGTGACCCGCGCCAGGGTGCCGGCTGGCCGCCTCGGCGCCGCCGAGGACTTCGGGCGCGTGGCCGCCCTGCTCTGCTCGGAGTGGGCCAGCTACCTCACCGGCGCGGCCGTGCCCGTGGACGGCGGCTTGGCCCAGGGCCTCCAGTAGAGGCCCGGCACCCCGCCGCGAGGCGCCCGGCGGCATACTGCCCGAACCTCCGCGGAGCAGGCAAAGGAGCAGACGATGCCGTGGCCCGAGATTCGCGACGACGAGCTGTTCGGACGCATCGACGCCGAGGTCGAGCGCCAGAACACCACGCTGCAGCTCATCGCCTCGGAGAACTTCGCCTCTCCGGCGGTGCTGGCGGCCACCGGCTCGGTTCTCACGAACAAGTACGCCGAGGGCTACCCGGGCCGGCGCTACTACGGCGGCAACCACGTCATCGACGAGGTGGAGGCCCTGGCCCGCGACCGCTGTCGGAAACTGTTCGGCGCAGAGCACGCCAACGTGCAGCCGCACTCGGGGGCCAACGCCAACATGGCCGTTTACCAGGCCCTGCTGAAGCCCGGGGACACCGTGCTGGGCATGGCCCTCGACCAGGGCGGTCACCTCACCCACGGCTCGCCCGTGAACGCCAGCGGGATCCTCTACCGCTTCGTGGCCTACGGCTTGGACGCGGAGGAGCGCATCGACTTCGAGGAGGTCCGCGCCCTGGCGCTGGCGCACCGGCCCCGGCTCATCGTGGCCGGCGCCACGGCCTATCCCCGGCTGATCCCCGCCGAGCCGCTGCGCGCCATTGCCGACGAAGCGGGCGCGTTGCTGCTGTTCGACGCAGCCCACGTCGCTGGGCTCATCGTCGGCGGCGTGCATCCCGACCCGGTGCCCCATGCCGACGTCGTGACCTTCACCACCCACAAGACCCTGCGCGGCCCCCGCGGCGGCGGCATCGTCTGCAAGGCGCCCCATGCTCGCGCCATCGACCGGGCCGTGTTCCCCGGCAGCCAGGGCGGACCGCTGGAGCACGTGATCGCCGCCAAGGCGGTGGCGTTCGCCGAGGCCTCCGCCCCGGCCTTCGCCGACTACGCCGCGGGCGTCGTGGCCAACGCCAAGGCACTGGCCGCGGCGCTGTCGACGGAGGGGTTCCGCCTCGTCTCCGGCGGGACCGACAACCACCTGATGCTCCTCGACCTGCGCAGCTTCGACGCCGAACTCACCGGCGCTGAGGCCCAGGCCGCGCTGGATGCCGCCGGGATCACGCTCAACAAGAACACGGTCCCCGGCGACGAGCGCTCCCCGTTCGTCACCAGCGGGCTGCGCATCGGCACCGCGGCGGTGACGACCCAGGGGATGGGCCCCGAGGAGATGGCTCAGATCGCCTCGCTAATCGGCCGCACCCTCCGCCATCGAAGCGACGAGTCCATCCTCACCGGGGTGCGCGCAGCGGTCCGCGCCCTCTGCGCCCGCTTCACGCCGTATCCGTAGGCGGCGCCGGGCGGCTTGCGGGCCGACGTGCAGGGCGCTAGCGCAGCGGGTATAGTTACCACTTATTGGATTCTCGGCAGCGCGGAGGCAGCAATGTACGAAGCCACAGACGCGATGACCGCCGCCGCAGAGTTCCCCGCGACGTCGGGCATCCGTGAGGCCGACTGGCACATCCTCGCCGGCTTCTGGCACCCCGTCGCCTTCTCCTCCGAGCTCAGCGACGGGCCGGTGGCGACCAAGCTCCTCGACGTCGAGTTGGTCGTCTACCGCACCAACGAAGGCGTGGCGGTGGCGAAGGATCTGTGCGTTCACCGCGGCGCCAGGCTGAGCCGGGGGTGGATAGACGGCAGCGGCGACTGCATTGTCTGCCCGTACCACGGACTCCACTACGACCGGGCGGGTCGATGCGTCCTGATCCCGGCCAACCCGCCGGACCGACCGCCGCCGCCGGCGACGATGCGGCTCGTGAGCTATCGGGCCGCGGAGCGCTACGGCATCGTCTGGGCCTGTCTCAAACCCGAACCCCTCCGTCCGCTCCCTGACTGGCCGCTGCTGGACGACCCGGGGGAGGACTGGCTGGTCATCCAGATCCCGAAGGGTCGGTGGGCGGCTGCCGCCAGTCGCCACTGCGAGAACTTCAACGACATCGCCCATCTGTCCTGGGTCCACATGAAGACGTTCGGGAACCGGGCCCGACCGGTGGTCCCCGACTACACGCTTGAGCAGACCGATTACGGGCTCTACATGGAACTGCCCTACGTGGAGGTCGAGAGGGGCTTCAACGACGATCTGGGCGAACGGGAGCGCGACGTGTACTACCACCACCACCTGACCTACCCGTTCGCTACTGACCTGCGGGTCGAGTACGCCAACGAAGGCGGCGACGGCGTCCTGGTGAGCCACTTCTACGACATCGGCGCCCCGGTCAGCGCCCGCCAGACCGACATCTACCAGATCACCGTCACGAACATCCCCGGAGCCACAGCTGAGGACTACGCGGAGTACCAACTGGTCACCAACAGCGAGGACATCGAGGTGGTCGAGAGTCAGCGTCCCGAGGAGGTGCCGCTGAACCTCCGAGCCGAGATCCACATCCCGGCCGACAAACTCTCCATCCGCTATCGGCGCGACCTCGTCGAGCTCTTCGGGCTCGGGTCGCCGGAGATTGTCGCCTAGCTGTGGGTGCCATCGCCACCTCTGAGATCGACCCCGCGGTGCGGGACCTGTGGCACCCCGTGGCGGCCATGGAGGAGCTGCGCCCCGGCCGCACGCTGCGCACCGAGCTCCTGGATCGGCACGTCGCGGTGACCCTCAGCGCGGACGGGGCGCCGGCGGCGTGGCTGGCGGATGAGGACACCGCGCCGCCCGACGCTGGAGGGGGCGCCGGGGCGAGTCTTCCGACCAAGGTGGCCTACGAGTTCGCCTGGACGAGCCTGGGCACACCACCCGAGGAGCTCTTCTCGATCCCCGAATGCGGGGAGCCCGATCGGCGCAACCTCTCCGCCGGCACGTTCGGAGTACACGTCTCGGCGCCGCGCGCCGTGGAGAACTTCCTGGACATGGGGCATTTCCCGTACGTGCATGCGGGGATCCTGGGCCAGGTCCCCCGCACCGAGGTTCTGGAGTACGCAGTCGAGGTGGATCCCGCCAACAATGACCTGTTCGCTCGGGACTGTGAGTTCTTCCAGCCGTTCGCGGCCGCTGCCGCCAGCGGCGGGCAACGCTCCCACTACACCTACCGGGTGCCGCACCCCTATTGCGTCATGCTGTACAAGTCCTGTCCGGTCGACACCTCCCGGCTAGACGTGATCGCGCTGTTCGTCCAGCCGCTGTCGACGGACCGGGTCCGCGCCCACAACTTCTTGAGCCTGATCGACGATGAGAGCACCGTCGGCGGGATGCGGCGCTTCCAGCAGCACATCTTCGGCCAGGACAAGCCGATCCTCGAGAACCAGAACCCGCGGCTGCTCCCGCTCGACGCCGATGAGGAGGCCTCCGTGCGGGCCGATCGTGCCTCAGTCAGCTACCGGCGCTGGCTCAGTCAGCTCGGCATCACCTACGGCGTCATTCCCGAAAGGTCTCGCGATGATGATTCCTGATCCGGCGACGTCGCTGCATCCGGTCGCCAGCCTCGCCGACCTCGTTCCCCGTCACATCGTCCGGAGCCGGCTCCTCGACCAGGAGCTCGCCATCTGGAGGGCCGACGACGGCTTCATCAACATCTGGGCGGACCGGTGCATCCACCGCGGCGTGCGCCTCTCGGTCGGCATCAACGACGGCGCCGAGGTCGTCTGCCAATACCACGGGTGGCGCTACTCCAACCGCAACGGCAACTGCTCCTATATCCCGGCGCATCCCGGTGAGGCCCCGGCGCGCAGCCTCTGCGTGGCGGCTTTCGCCAGCGCGGTCAAGTACGGCCTCCTCTGGTCGGGCAGCTCTCCGGGGGCCGAACCTCCCGAGATCGCTGCCCTCGACGGCCACGAGACGCTCACCCTGCGCAGTCTGCCGGTCAACGCCCCGCCGGGATTTGTGCTGGAACGGCTCGCCGGCGGGGCTTACCCGCCTCCGGTGCCCCTCGGCGCCGGCGCCCCCGCCGCAGCGGTCCGCACCCGCAGCGACAGCGCCTTCTCGGTCACTGTCACGCCGCCCGACGCCGAGGCCAGCGTGGTCTTCTTCGTGCAGCCGGCCGCGGCGGACCGCTGCGTCATCCGCGGGGTCCTCGCCCCGGCCCCGCCGCCGCAGCAGCGGCTCGCCGTTCTCCGCCAGCACGCCGCGCAGCTCGAGGATCTGCGGAGCGCGCTGGAATCCTCCGCGCCCGCCGTGCCCGCTGGCCAGAGCCCCGCGACGCTGCTGCCGCTGCCCCGGCGCCGTCGGGACGACGCGGCCGGCGCCGCACCGGCCCGACGCCCGGAAGTCCAGGTGACTGTCACCCGCAAGTGGCTCACGGCCGAGGGGATCGCTGCCTTCGAGCTGGCCCCGGTCAGCGGCGAGCTGCCGAGCTTCCAGCCGGGCGCCCATGTGGATGTACACATGCCCGGCGACCTGGTTCGGCAGTACTCGCTGACCAACGGCCCCGAGGAGACCGG
>VXNF01000013.1:7566-8902 GCA_009840735.1 Acidimicrobiia bacterium
TGCCCGGCGACCTGGTTCGGCAGTACTCGCTGACCAACGGCCCCGAGGAGACCGGCCTCTACCGCCTCGGCGTGAAGCTCGAGCCCGACTCCCGCGGCGGCTCGGAACACATGCACAAGGCCCTGCAAGAGGGCGACACCCTGGCGATCTCCCAACCCCACAACAACTTCCCGCTCCGGCGGGACGCCGCCAGGACGCTGTTGATCGCCGGTGGGATCGGCCTGACGCCGCTTGTGGCGATGGCGCAGACTCTCGCCCGCCAGGGGTTGGCGTGGGAGTTCCACTACTTCGCCCACAGCGAGGCGCATGTGGCGTTCAGGGAACTGCTCGACCCGCACGGCGGCCGAGTCAGCAAGCATCTGGGGCTGACGCCGGATGAGACCGCCGCCGAGCTCACCCGACTCACCGAGCAGTACGCCCCGGCCCACCACCTGTACGTCTGCGGGCCCGGGCCGATGATCGAAGCGACCCGCAGCATCGCCGCCGAGGCGGGTTGGCCCGAATCGGCAGTCCATTTCGAGTACTTCAAGAACGAGTCCGCTCAAGATGACTCCTCTGACTTCGAAGTCGTCCTCGCACGGCGCAAGCAGACTCTGCGGATCGGTCCGGGGTCCTCGATCCTCGAGAGCCTGCGCGACGCGGGCGTGGACATGCCGTCGTCCTGTGAACAAGGCGTCTGCGGGACCTGCATCGTCACGGTCCTCGAGGGGACGCCCGACCACCAGGACGTCTACTTCAGCGACTCCGAGCGCGAAGCCGGGGACAGAATGCTGACCTGCGTCTCACGGGCCGCCGGCAAGCGGCTCGTTCTGGACCTTTAGGGCGCGGCCATGAAGCTCTACGACTATGTGCTCTCGGTCAACTGCTACAAGCAACGGCTGCTGCTCGCCATCCTGGACGTGCCGTATGAGTTGGTGCCCATCGACTTCTATCCGGGGTGGGAGCACAAGGGCGCGGCGTTCAGGAAGATCAATCCCTTGGGGCACATCCCCGTCATCGACGACGACGGCTACATCCTGCGCGACGCCCACGCCATCCTGATCTATCTGGCTCGCAAATTCGACCCCACCGGGACTTGGTACCCCACCGACGACCCGCAGCTGCTCGGCGAGGTGTCGTCCTGGCTGGCCTTCGCGGAGGGCACGACCAACACCGCCTCCGCGGCCCGCCTGCACGTCAATCTTGGCTACGACTTCGACCTGCAGGCCGCGCAGGCGGGCGCCCACCGGCTGTTCCGCGTGCTCGACGAGCATCTGTGGTTCCGCGAGCGGGAGGGGCTCGGGTGGGTGGCGTCGGCCGCGGCGGCCACGGTGGCCGACATCGCCCTGTTCCCCGA
>VXNF01000075.1 GCA_009840735.1 Acidimicrobiia bacterium
GCCGGCAGCGGCAGAGGGTCATACCCGCCGCCGGCAGCGGGGGCAGCTGGAGGGGCCTCGGGCACCTCGGCTGGACTGTCGGGGGGCGGCGCCGGCGCGCCGGGTTCCGGTGCGGTCGCCGGCTCGGCACCCTCGGCGGCGGGCGGTGAGGCAGGCGCTGCTGGGGTGCCGTCGTCGGCCCCGGCGCATGCCGCGGCGAGCACTAGGGCTGCTGCGGCTGTGACCAGGTGCTTGCGTGCCGGGTGTTTCCGCAAGGTCCGCGCCGTTCCCCTACTCGACCCAGGTCTCGGTCAGGAACGCCCGCCCTTCGATGAGGTTCAGCACCTCGCGCCCGTCGGGGAGGGTCAGCAGCGCCAGGTTCTGGACGCGGTCGTGGTGCGGAAGCATCCACAGCGACCAGTTCAGCCAGAGGTTGTAGACCCCCTCAGCGAAGACTCGGTTGACCTCTTCAGCCAGCGCCCGCAGCTCGTCGGGGTCGCTGGTGCGGGCGGCTGCGTCCAACGCGGCGTCGAGGGCGGGATCGACGGCGCGCCCGAAGTTGGTGGCGAGCCCGGCGGCGTACTCGGAGTGCCACCAGGTGCGTTCGAACTCGAGGCTGGCGCCGTTGTGGTTCCGCCACAGGAAGGTCTGAAACTGCCCGATCACGGCGTTGGTGATGAGCGTTCCCTGCTCCAGTTGGGTGATCCGGGTGTCGATGCCGCAGTCGTTCCACATCTGGGCGATCAGCTCGGTGGTGACGCGGTTGAAGGGGTCGTTCGTCGTGCCGATCTCCACGGTGCCGGGGTCGTCGAGTTGGCGCCACAGGGCGCGCCCCGCCTCGGGGTCGTAGGTGGGGAAGCCCGAGTCGGCCAGATAGCCGGGCGTGTTCGGCCCGAAGGGGCCGTTGGCGACGGGAACGTTGCCGCCGACTCGCAGCAGGTTGTAGGTCTCGTAGTCGGTGCAGTGCGCCACTGCCCGACGGGCGGCGAGGTCGTCGAAGGGCGCGGCGGCGGCGTTGAGCATCATGTAGGTGGTCTGGAAAAAGCTGCCCTCCTCGACGACCTTGTACCGCTGTCGGTTCTCGGCGGCGTGCAGCGGCGAGTTGAGGTGATGGGTGTCGAGGTCGCCGGACTCCAGTGCCAGGACACGGGCGTCGGAGTCGACGATGGGACGGAACACCACCCGGTCCAGATAGGGGAGCGGGCGGCCCTGCGCGTCGGTCTTCCAGTAGGCGGGGTTGCGTTCCACGACCAACTCGCTGTCCGGGGTCCAGGAACGAAACACGAACGGGCCGGTGCCGACCGGGTTGGCCGCCCCGTCAGGGTCGGCGTACTGGCTGGGCGCCGCCAGGTATCCCAGCTGGCCGGTCAGCAGCGCCGGCAGGCCAGCGACGGGCGCAGTCGTGCGCACCTCCACGGTCAGGTCGTCGATGGCCGCCCAGCTGTCCCAGCGGCGCATGATGATTCCGGTGAGCGTCCCGCCCTGCAGGTTGTCGAGGTGGGTGGTGAGGGCGGCGGCGTCGGCGGGCGTGCCGTCGTGGAAGGCGATGTTCGGGCGCATCTTCAGCGTCCAGACCGTGAAGTCGTCATTGGCCGAGAAGGACTCCAGCAGGTACGGCTCGGGCGCCCCCGTGGGGCCTTCGATCGTCAGCGGGTCGAAGATGGCCCGCATGACGGTCTGGCAGGCGATGGCGCACTGCGTGCTTGCTGGGTTCCAGCCTTGGCCGGTCTCGGCCTCCAGTCCGAAGGTCAGCGTGCCGCCGTAGACCGGCTCGGCGGGAGGTTCCGCGGCGGCCACCGGCGCCGGCGGTGGCGCGGGCGGGTCCGGTGGCGGCGGCGCTGCTGGGGAATCGTCACCGGCTGGCGGCGCTGGCGGAGCTTCGGGCGTCGGCGTCGGGGGCTCGTCGGGAGCGGGCGGCTCGTCGGGGGAGGGCGCCGTCGGTGCGGGCTGCGGGTCGGCGGGCGCCGTCGGCGGAGCAGGTTCGGCGGCGGTGCCCGACAACCCCGAGACGTCCCCGGCGTCGTCGGCCTCGCCGCCGCAGGCACCGGCGAGCAGCATGACCGACGAGGCTGCGGCCAGAGTCAACCAGAACCGTCGGCGTCGAGTGGTTCGAAGCAGCGTGGCCCCCAAGGTCCCGTTGTTGCGGTTCGACCGCGCTCGGCGCGGTCCGCTGCGCCGCCGCGCCCGATGCTAGTTGCCCTCTGGCCCCGAGGCGCGCGCCGCCTCAGTCCGACCCGGGGCCGCCCTGTGGTTTCTCGGCGGCCGCTGCGGCGAGGCCCCACGCAACGAGTCGGTCCCGCATCGTCTTGCCCATCGAGTTGCGGGGGATCTCCGCCACGGCGTGGATCCGCTTGGGCACCTTGTAGCCGCTCAGCTCCCGGCGGCACCAGCCGCGCAGCTCCTCCTCGTCGAAGGCTCCGGCGCTGACCACGAACGCCGTCACCTCCTCGCCCCAGCGCGCCGAGGGCACCCCCACCACCGCCGCTGCGCCCACCGCGGGGTGCCGGCCCAGCACGTCCTCCACCTCGCGTGGCAGGACGTTGATGCCGCCGGTGATGATGATGTCCTTGCAGCGCCCGGTGATGGTGACCGCCCCCGACTCCGGGTCGAGTTCGGCCAGGTCGCCGGTGGCGAACCAGTCGTCGGCGTCGAGCGTGTCGCCTCCCGCGTACCCGCCGAAGACCTGCGGGCCTCGCACCGACAGCTCGCCGGTCTGGCTGTCGATCTTGATCTCGACGCCGGGCAGCGGGAACCCCACGCCGCCGGGCTGACGGGGTCCGTCGTAGAGGTTGGAGAGGTTCAGCCCCGACTCGGTCGTGCCGTAGCGCTCCAGCGGCGGTTGGCCGAAGACGTCGTTGATCCGCTCGAAGAGCGCGGCCGGAAGGGGCGCCGAGCCGGAGATCAGCAGCCGCAGGCTGGGTGCCTCCACCGTCGAGTGGGCGTCGGTGAGGCGTTCCCACATGGCGGGCACGGCGAAGAGCACCGAGGCGGCGCGACGCTTCGCCTCGGCGACGAGCCGCTCGGGGTCGAATCGGCTCCCGCAGTGCAGCGAGGAGCCGCTCAGGATGGCCGCGTGGAGGGCGCCGAGGCCGTGCTGGTGGTACAGCGGCAGGGCGTGGACGACGGTGTCGCTGCGCCGCCAGCGCCAAGCGGCCATGACGGCCCGGATTGACGCCTCCATGTCTCCGTGGCGCAGCGGGGCCAGCTTGGGCACGCCGGTGGTCCCGGAGGTCAAGGCGTAGATGGCCACGGCCGAGGAGCGCGGCAGCTGCGACAGCGGAACGCCACGGCTTGCCGCAGGCAGGCTGTCTATAGCCTCGATCGGCACGTGCGCCAGGGGGGCGGCGGGGCGCTTGGCGCTGGCCTGCGGCGCGGCGAGTTCGGGGGTTCCGAGCCTGGCGAGGTCGGCGACGGTGTCGCTGGCTTGGCCCGCGGTGAGGGCGACGGAGACACCGGCCCGAGTGATCTGCGCCGCGAGCTCGGCGCCGGTGGCGGCGGGATTGGCCAGCACGACCGGGCAGCGCAGCGCCAGCAGCGCCAGGTAGCACCGCACGAAGTCCAGCGACGGCGCCGCGGCCAGCACGGCGGGCCGCTCCGGCCCGGCGCCGATACCGGCGAGGCGGCCGGCCACGGACTCCACCTGCCGATGGAGCGTGCGCAGGCTCACCTGCTCGTCGTCGATGCCGATGGTTCCCTGAGGCCCGCCGGCGAGGGCGCGCCGCCGCAGCGCGCGGGGGATGGAACCGGCCCGCAACCGCTTCGCCAGGACTGCAGGGTCCAACGCGGCCGGCAGCGCCGGGTCGTGCAGGCGCCAGGCCGCCGCCGTGGCCGCCTCGAGCCGGTTAGTCGGCATGTTCGCCGCGGCGCAGCCCCTCGATGCTGCCCGTCCAGTTGCAGCGGTTCCCGTCCCGTTCGGCTTCCAGCGGCTGGCGCACCGCCGCGGTCAGCAGCTGTTTGAGGCGGCGGCGGGCCGCCGGGTCGGTGCGGGCGATCTCGCCGGGCAGCCCCTCCCGGCGTGGCGTCGCCAGCCCCAGTCGGACCGCTTCGGCGGCGTCCACCTTGCGCATCGTCAGGCACAAGTCGGCCGCCGCCTGGCGCCCCACGGCGGCAACTAGGCCCCAGGCGGCCACTGCCAGCCCGTGGCCGACCCCCGCGAAGCGGAACCAGGCGTCGGGGGTGACCATGCAGATGTCGGCGGCCAGGCAGAGCTGGGCGCCGCCGCCCACCGCCGCGCCGGCCACGTCGGCCACGAAGACCACCGGCGAGTCGATCATCCGCTGGTAGGCGCCGTAGAGGCGGTCAGACACCGCGGCCCGCTCGGCGTCGGGCAGGGTCAGGTCGGCGCCGGAGCAGAACACGTTCGCCAGCGTCGAGCGCAGCACCACCACGGCGCAGCCGCGGTCCTCGGCGTCGTCGACGGCGTCCGCGAGGCGGTCCAGGAAGGCGTGGTCCACGGCGTTGCGGCGCGGGGCCGAGGACATCACGAACTCGGCGATGTGGCCCTGGCCCCTCGACGGGGCCTGCGGTCGGTTGCGCCGGTCGGCCATGTGGTTCACGATAGGTGACCTGCCGGCGACAGCAGGGGTGCGCGACCACCGAGGTCGCGACAACAGTGGCGCGGAATGACAGGGGTGATCGCATGAACGCCGCCTCAGCGACGACGGTGCGGACAGCCGACGGCTTCTCGCTGCACACCGAGTCGGTCGGCCGCGGCGAGCCGATCCTGTTCATCCACGAGTTCGCCGGCGACCACCGCAGCTGGGAGCCGCAGATTCGGCGCTTCTCACGGAGCTACCGCTGCATCGCCTACGCGGCCCGCGGCTATCTGCCGTCGCAGGTGCCCGAGGATTCCACCGCGTACTCCCAGCGGCACGCCGTCGCGGACGCCGTGGCGGTGCTCGACGCCCTCGAGGTGCCCGCCGCGCACGTCGTCGGCATCTCCATGGGGGGCTTCTGCGGCCTGCACTTGGGCGTGGCCCACCCCGAGCGGGTGCGTTCGCTGGTGGTGGCGGGCACCGGCTACGGCGCCCGGCCGGCCGAGGCGGCGAAGTTCCGCCGCGAATGCGACGCCATCGCCGCGGAGATTGAGACGGCGGGCATGGCCGCCTTCGCCCAGCGGTACATGACCGGCCCGTCGCGGGTGCAACTGCAGAACAAGGACCGGCGGGCCTGGGAGGAGTACACCGGTTGGCTCGGCGAGCACTCCGAGGCGGGTTCGGCCAACACCATGCGCGGCGTGCAGCGCGAGCGCCCGTCGCTGTATGACATGGAGGCCGAGCTGGCGGCGATCGCCGCGCCGGTGCTCGTGGTGGCCGGCGACGAGGACGACGGCTGCTTGGACACCAGCGTCTGGTTGAAGCGGGTCATGCCGAGCGCGGGCCTGGCGGTGCTGGCGCGCTCGGGCCACACGCTGAACATCGAGGAGCCGGACCTCTTCAACGCGCTCCTCGCCGACTTCTTGAGCCGCGTGACCGCCGACGCTTGGGGCCGGCGCGACCCCCGCGCCGTGCCCGGCGCCATCACCGGCTTCTCGTGAGGCCGTCCCGGCGGGGGTGTGACATCATTCCGTGCAGGATGACGAGTCAGGGAGAGAGACCGTGGATCTGCAACTGACAGGCAAGGCCGCCATCGTCACCGGCGGGAGCATGGGCATCGGCAAGGCCGTGGCCGAGGGCCTCGCTGCCGAGGGTTGTGACGTGGCCATTGTGGCGAGAGGGCAGGAGTTGCTGGAGGAGGTGGCGGCGGACATCGCCGCGGCCAGCGGCAGGCGCTGCATCCCGCTGGTGGGCGACATGAGCAGCACCGAAGACGCCGACCGCGTGGTACACGACGCCGCGGCGGCCTTCGGCGGGTTGGATATCTGCGTTCCCAACGCCGGCAGTTCGCCCGGCGGACTGCTCGAGGAGCTGACCGACGAGCAGTGGAACGCCAGCCTGCAGCTCAAGTTCATGGGGCACGTGCGCACGGTGCGGGCCGCGGTGCCCCACCTGCGGGAGCGGGGCGGCGGGTCGATCGTCATGGTCGTCGGCAACGACGGGCTCAAGCCCTCCTACTGGGAGATGACTGCCGGCGTGGCCAACGCCGCCGACATTAACTTCGCCTCCTCGGTGGCCGAGCAGTACGGGCGCATCGGCATCCGCTGCAACACCGTGAACCCCGGCCCGGTGGCCACCACTCGCTGGGACTACCTCGAGGAGGCCATGGCGCGGGACAAGAAGATCAGCCGGGAGCGCGCCCATGAGATCACCATCGACAGCCTGCCGCTCGGGACGATCTGCACGGCGGAGCAGGTAGCCGACGTGGTCGTCTTCCTAGCGTCGCCGCGCGGCGGCTACGTCAACGGCGCCCACATCCTCCTCGACGGGGGCCAGCGCAAGGCCCTTATGGACGTCTGAGCCGCTCGCGGGCCGGCAGCGGATCCGGCCGACGGGTGTGGCCGCCGCTGGCCCATGCGCCATCTACGCTCGGCCTGGATGTTCGCGGAAGGGCCGGAGGTGTGAGCCGCGTGAGTTCATCGCCGGACGCCGCCACGCACCACGGGCCATCGACGTTCAAGGACATCGGTGCCGGCGACCGGTTGGCCGGGGTGGTGCCGAACTCCTCCGTGACGGTCGTGGCGTTGCAGGTGCACGGCCCCGATTCGGCGACGCTCACGTACCGCACCGCCGAGGGCGGACTGGGTGAGCGCTTGCTCTCGTCCGCTGACCTGGCCACCCTGACGTCAGCTCCGACCTCGCGCTGGACCTTCGACGCGGACGGGGAGTTGTTCCGGTTGGCGTCTGAGGCGCGCCGCATGCGCTTCGCGCACTTGGCTGACCCGTTCGCGGCGGTGGACACGTCGAGCATCGAGCCGTACCCGCATCAGATCGACGCCGTGTACAACCGGCTGCTGCCTCAGCGCCCGGTGCGGTTCGTGCTGGCGGACGATCCGGGTGCGGGCAAGACGATCATGTCGGGGCTGCTGATCCGGGAGTTGATGTTGCGCGGCGACGTGGAGCGTTGCCTGATCGTGGCGCCGGGCAGCCTCGTGGAGCAGTGGCAGGACGAGCTGGCCGACCGGTTCGGGCTGCGTTTCGAGGTGATGTCTCGGGCGACGGTGGAGGCGTCGTACACCGGCAACCCGTTCGCCGAGAAGAACCTGCTCATCGCACGCCTCGATCAGCTGGCCCGGGCCGAGGACCTGCAGGCTCGCCTGCGCGCCGTGGAGTGGGATCTGGTGATCGTCGACGAGGCCCACAAGATGGCCGCCCACAGCTACGGCGCCGAATTGAAGCGCACAAAGCGGTTTGCCCTCGGCGAGTTGCTGCGCGGTCGCACCCGGCACTTCCTGTTGCTCACGGCCACGCCGCACAACGGCAAGAACGAGGACTTCCTGGCGTTCCTGTCACTTGTGCACCCGGACCGGTTCGCCGGCCAGCTCCGCGGTCGCCCGATGCCGGATGTGAGTGACGTGATGCGCCGGCTGGTGAAGGAGAACCTCCGCACCTTCGAAGGCAAGCGCCTCTTCCCGAAGCGGTTTGCCCACAGCGCGAAGTTCGAGTTGTCCGAGCCGGAGGCCGAGCTGTATGTGGCGGTCACCAACTACGTGCGCACGGGCATGGCCAAGGCGGCCGACATGGCGGAATCCGACTCCGCCGACCGCCAGCGGGGGATCATCATCGGCTTTGCCCTCGCGGGCTTGCAGCGACGCCTGGCGTCGTCCCCGGCCGCCATCCATCACTCGTTGCGCCGCCGCTGCGAACGTCTCGACGCCCAAGCCAAGGAACTGCGCCGCCTCGCCGCCTCCGGCGAACCGGTGCCGGTCGTCAGCTTGCCTGCGGGCGTGCGGCTCTCTGACCTGGAGGATTTCGACTCCGACGAGTATGACGACGCTGAGTTCGAGGAACTGGAGAACGTGTTCATCGATTCGGCGACCGCGTCGGCGACTGCCGAGGATCTCGAGGCCGAGGTGCAGGAACTGCGAGGGTTGGTGGCGTTGGCCGAGGAGGTCCGGTCCAGTGGCACAGACACCAAGTGGACCGAACTCCGGGAGTTGCTGCGCCAAGGCGACTTCGGCCGGGCCGCCGCGGCCAACTGTTCCGACGGCGGCGGCGACGCCAGTGGCCCGACCGACGCCGCCGCGGTCCCGGCAGGCCCTCGCAAGCTCATCGTGTTCTCCGAGCACAAGGACACGCTCGACTACGTCGCCGACCGCATCCGGGCCGAGTTGGGCCGCCCCGAGGCGGTGATCACCATCCACGGCGGCGTCAAGCGCCACGACCGCCGCGAGCTGCAGGAGCGGTTCCGGGTGGATCCCGCGGTGCGGGTGCTGGTGGCCACCGACGCCGCCGGCGAGGGCGTGAACCTGCAGGTCGCCAACATGATGGTCAACTACGACCTGCCGTGGAACCCCAACCGCATCGAGCAGCGGTTCGGGCGCATCCACCGCATCGGCCAGCAGCAGCCCTGCCACCTGTGGAACCTCGTGGCGCACGAGACCAGGGAGGGCAACGTCTTCACCCGGCTCTTCGAGAAGATCGAGCAGCAGAAGGACGCCTACGGCGATCAGGTCTATGACGTGTTGGGCGACTCGCACATCAACACGTCGCTGCAGCAGCTGCTGCTCGACGCCATCCGCACCGACGTCGACCCGGCGCACCTGGCCTACATGGACGAGGTCATCGAAGGCGAGATCGGCGAGCAGCTCAAGGCCGTCCTGGAGGAGCGAGCATTGGTGGCGAGCCTCGCTGACCCGGCGGCGAATGAGAAGATCCGCGACCTCATGGAACTCTCCAAGGCCCGCAAGCTGCAGCCCTGGTTCGTGGAGGCGTTCTTCTCCGAGGC
>VXNF01000107.1 GCA_009840735.1 Acidimicrobiia bacterium
GCTCGACAGGGCTCGACAGGGCTCGACAGGGCTCGACAGGGCTCGACAGGGCTCGACAGGGCTCGACAGGGCTCGCTTCTGTCCGTGGCGACGCTGGTCAACAGCACGGGCTGGGTGTTCGAAGACGTTCACCAGCAGTACACCGTGGCGCTGCTGGCGATCACGCGGCGATGTCGGTCCTCACGTGTCTCAACACCCGACAATGGGTCTTCGACGACGTCGACCCGCGCTACACCGTCACCCTCATCGCGCTCGCCAAGCGATCCGGCCGGCGAAGACTCGCTCTCAGGGGGTGGCCTTGAGGGGCCGCCGCACGTCGCAATATTCCCCGGACCAGCCAGTTCGCGAACTCACTTTGAACGCCTGATCGCGCACGACCCCGAGACGGTGCCCGTTGCGGAGTTCGCCGGTTGGTCCGCCTCGGCGGCCTTCCCGCAGGTGCCGTCGCGGGCCGCACTTCGTGTCTATCGGAAGATGAAGGCCCACCCGCGCCTCGACGGCGCTGACCTGCAACAGAGAGAGAGAGAGAGATCTCCTCGATTCCCGAGGCGGTGGCGAGCGAGGCCGTTGCAGGGGGACCTCAACGCCACGAACGACAAACACCGGCTCCTGCTCGACAATGGCGAGTCCGCCCGCTGGCGGAACTCCACGCCACCTTCGACAAGCACAGGTTCCTCCTCGACGGTGGGCGAGCCGGCCGCACCGAGAGTTGGACGCCACCAATGACCAAGGCCGATTCGCCCTCGACTCGGGCAGAGCAGCCATGACTGCCGACGGGCGACACTGGCTGGTGTACAAGGGCGCCTCGTTCGACATCTGGCAGCCCGACACGGGCACCTACTTCGCCTCGGTCGACGCGGCCGAGATCACCGATCACCTCCAGCAGAAGCGCCGCCGCGCCCACGGACACGCCAAGTCACCCTTCAGCGAGTTCGACCGCGACCAGGTCGAGGATCCGAGCACGCTTCCGTGCCGACAGCCGCGAATCGCCTTCCGCGATGTCACAAACCGGAGGAACACGCGCACCGTCATCGCCGCGCTGGTGCCCGGCGAAGTGGTCCTCACCAACAAGGCGCCCTACCTCCTATGGCCGTCGGGCAACAAGCGTGACGAGGCGTACGTGCTCGGCGTGCTGTCCTCGATGGTCCTGGACTGGTTCGCCCGCTGCGAGGTCGAACTCAATCTCAACTTCTTCGTTCTCAACAACTTCCCGATCCCCGATCCCGGCGCGGGGCACGCCGTGCGAGACCGGGTGGCGGAGATCGCGGGGCGGCTGGCGGCGGTGGACGAGCGGTACGCCGACTGGGCCGCCGAGGTGGGCGTGGCGGTGGGCTCGGCCAACGACCCGGCGGTCAAGGCCGACCTCATTCACGAGCTCGACGCCTGCGTCGCCCACCTCTACGGCCTCGACGAGAGCGACATCGCCGTCATCTACGAAACATTCCACGAAGGCAAGGACTACACCGCCCACCACACCGCCGTACTAGATCACTTCCGCCACTGGAAGCAGAACCAGTGATCACCACCACACGCCGAGCAGTCGGAGCTTCCTCGTCAGTTCTCGATGGGTCACACTGCGATCACAAGTTCGCCGGCGCTCACGATTCCTTCGGGGAGATCGTCCCCGTGGGTCTTGTAGGAGGCAACGAACTCCGACACCACGCTGTCGAGGTTGCGCAGTGCCTCCTCGGGGGTGGCACCCCACGCCCGACAACCCGGCAGCACCGGCACCTCCGCCAAGAACATGTCCTCGGTCTCAGCGCACGGCCCCCGCAGGGTGTACGGCAGCCTGTATTGCTCCGGCATCTCACTGCCTCTTCGACCTAGAGCGTCCGACGCCTCGACGATACCGGACCGTCGCAAGGACTGCGGGAAGCGCGAGCTCAGGGGCCGAGGGCGGTGACCGGTGCGACCTGGACGCCGTCGGGGCGACGGTTCACCAGATCGTTCGGATTGCCGGGGATGCTCTGTGCCGCCGGATCGGGGAGTCCTTGGTAACGAGATGCAAGCCGTGCTCGATCGCCGTGGCACAAATGAGGCGGTCGGCCGGGTCGCTGGGGAAACTCGGAGGCAGAGCGGCAGCGGTCACGGCGATGGCCGGACTGAGCGCCATCGTGCGAACCGACCGGGCGAGGTCGCCGAGCCAGGCGCCGATCGGCCGGCTAACGCTGATCCGGCCGTGACCTGCGAGCCAGGCGAGTTCGTACCAGGTGATGGCCGCCACAGCGACCTCATCGGCCACCTCCAGCGCGTCGAGCGCGGCGGCGCTGAGCCGGTCGGGCTCGGCGGACCACCACTGCAGAACGTGCGTGTCGACGAGCAGGGTCGTCAATCGAACTCCCACTCGATACCGGCGCTGAACAACAGGTCGTCGTCAGCGACGCTGGTGGCGACACCGGCGAAGCGTCCGCGCAGCGCACCAGGGCCCGTGGCAGGCACGAGCCGCGCGACGGTGCGCCCGTGTTTGGTGATCTCGATCTCGTCCCCCGCCGCCACATCGTCGAGCAGCGCAAGGATCTGCGACTTCGCCTGAGTGGCGGTCACTTGCCTAGTCATAGGATCATTATAATGGTCAGAGCGCGGCGTCGAGCAATTTGTACACGACTTGTAGTGCAAATTGCAAGTCTCTCGCGATGCGATATGGAGATCGAGCCTCGAAGAGCCTCGCCACAGTCCCGACCCCGCCCCCCTACCCGGACTTGTGGGCAGCCGCCTTCGCCGCCCCGGTGGGGCCGGCCGGTGTCACACCCGCGGCGTAGCCTCGTCGGCGTGACCTGCAGCGTCGGCTGCGCCGACAACCGAGGGCGGGGGCCGGGGGGACGATTCGCGACGCCTCCGAAGTCGAAGGAGCGAACGGCGCCCCGGCCCCCGCCCGGACACCGCCGAGACGAGGCGAGATGATCGCTGACCCGAAGCCGGAGATCGCCACGAACCGGGCCGGTCAGACGGTGGCTGAGGCGCTGAACGGCTACATCGCCCATGCGGCCGGCGGGTTCGTTGGCGGGGCGCGGCTCGACATCGCCAGCGCCTACTTCAACGTCGGCGGCTACGCGTTGCTGGCCGACTCGCTGGACCGCCTCGCCGGCGTACGGCTGCTGCTGGGCGCCGAGCCGACACCGCCGGAGAACAGGCCGCGGGCGCTGGGCGACGAGTCGGCTCGACCGGAGCGGGCGGCGGCGGCACGGCTGCAGCGAGCGCTGGAGGGCCTCGCCGCTGACCTGGCGACCGACCGGGACCTGCTGGGGTTCTCCAGCGAGGCCGACGCGGCGGTGCGCCACCTCGTCGCCTGGCTGCGCTCGGGCGCCGTGCAGGTGCGGCGGCTGGAGGGACGCTTCCTGCACGGCAAAGCGTTCCTGATCGCCGACGGCAGCCACGGCGTCGTGGCGGGCTCTTCCAACTTCACCCGCGCCGGGCTGTCGACCAACGTGGAACTGAACCTGGGCAACTACTCGCCGCACGTCGTGGGGCAAGTGCGGGAATGGTTCGAGGAACTGTGGGCCGAGGCCGCCGACTACGACCTGGCCGCCCTGTTCGAGGGCCGCTTCGAGCCGCACCCGCCGCAGCTCATCTACCTGCGGATGCTGTGGCAGCTCTACGGCGAAGACCTGATGTCCGAAGCGGCCGACGAAGGGGCGCCGCAGATCCATCTCACGTCGTTCCAGACCGACGGGCTGTGGCGGGCGCGGCGGATCCTGGGTGAGCGCAACGGGGTGCTCGTGGCCGACGAGGTGGGGCTGGGCAAGACCTTCCTGGCGGGAGAGCTGATCCGCGAGGCGGCCCTCGACCGCCGCCAGCGGGTGCTGGTGATCACGCCCGCCACGCTGCGGGACGGCCCGTGGCGTGCCTTCCGCGCCGAGTTCAACCTGCCGATGGAGCTGATCTCCTATGAGGAACTAGCGGCGGATCCGCGGCTGAACCCTGCCGACACCGACACCGGCACCGAGGCGGCGGCGGTCCCCGCGCCGAAGCTCGCCGCCCGCGACGTCAACGACTACGCCATGGTGGTCATCGACGAGGCGCAGAACCTGCGCAACCCCAGCACGCAGCGGGCCGCCGCCCTGCGGGAACTGTTGAAGGGCACCCCGCCGAAGAAGCTGGTGCTGCTGACCGCCACGCCGGTGAACAACAGCCTCTGGGACCTGTACTGGCTGCTGAGCTACTTCCTGCGCAACGACGCCGCCTTCGCCGACGTGGGCATCGGTTCGCTGCGCGACCACTTCGCTGCGGCCATGGCGCAGAACCCCGACGACCTCACCCCCGAGCACCTCTTCGACGTGCTCGACGCCGTGGCGGTGCGGCGCACCCGCTCGTTCGTGAAGCGCTTCTACCCCAACGACACGGTCCGCATCGGCGGGCGCATCGAGCCGATCACGTTCCCCACGCCGCGGGTGCGCAGGGTCAGCTACGAGCTCGACGCCGTGCTGCCCGGCTTCTTCGACCGCGTCGCCCGGGCGTTGGACCCCGACGCGGCGCCCACCGACCCCGAGGCGCTGACGCTGGCCCGATACGCCCCGTCGCAGTACCGGCTGGACCGGGACCTGGACAGCTACGAGGTGCAGCTCGCCGGACTGCTGCGCTCAGGGCTGCTGAAGCGGTTCGAGTCGTCGCCGCACGCGTTCGCGCAGACCTGTGAGCGCATGGCGGCCAGCCACGACGCCTTCGACTCGCTGCTGGCGGCCGGGCGGGTGGCTGTCGGCGAGGCGCTGGCCGACTGGGCGGCCACCGACTCCGACGACATCGAGGAGGTGGACCAGTACCTCGACGCCCACGTCAGCCGGACCGACGACGCTGCGCTCTACGAGGCGGAGAAGCTACGCAGCCACGTCGAGCGGGACCGCAACCTGCTGCGCTCGCTGGGGGCTGCGGCGCGCGCCGTGACCCGAGCCGACGACCCGAACCTGGCCGAGCTCGTCAAGCGGCTCGCCGCCATCTCCGCCGAGGCGGCGAGGGAGGGCATCGGCGCAGCCGACACCCGCGACCGGCGCAAAGTGCTGATCTTCAGCTACTTCGCCGACACGGTGGACTGGATCAGCGAACATCTGGAGGAGGCGAGCGGCGCCGACCCGCGTCTCGCCGCTTACCGGGGCCGCATCACCTCGCTGTCGGGGTCGACGCTGGCACCGCACAAGGACGCAGCCGTGTGGGGGTTCGCGCCCCGCACGACCGACGCCCCCGCCGGCTGCGACGAGGACCGCTTCGACATCCTCGTGACGACCGACGTGCTAGCCGAGGGCGTGAACCTGCAGCAGGCCCGCCACATCATCAACTACGACCTGCCGTGGAACCCCATGCGGCTCGTGCAGCGCCACGGGCGCATCGACCGAATCGGCTCGCAACACAGCGAGGTGATCATGCACTGCGTCTTCCCCGACGCCCGCCTCGACGACCTGCTGGGCCTCGAGGCCGTGCTGCACCGCAAGCTCACCCAGGCCGCTGCGAGCATCGGCGTCGGCACGGTGCTGCCCGAGGAGTCCGGGCGGGACGTCAGCTTCACCGAGACCCGCGAGGAGATCGAGCGCCTCCGCTGCGAGGACGCCTCCCTGTTCGAGCGGGGCGGCACCGCCCGCGGCGCCCTGTCCGGCGAGGAGTACCGCCAGGAGCTGCGCCAAGCGGTCAGCGACGGCTGCCGGGCGCAGATCGAGGCGCTGCCGTGGGGCGCCGGGTCGGGCATGGCGGCAGGCGGCGCCGAGCGGGCCGGGTACGTGTTCTGCGCCCAAGTGGGCGACCGCCGCCAGCCGCTGTTCCGGTTCGTGAGGCGGGGTGGCGGACCGGCAAGCGGGGCGGCCACGGCTGGGAGCGGGTCCGGCGGCGGTCGTGGCGACGTGACCTCCGAGACGCTGGCCTGCCTGGACCTTGCCCGCCCGCCCGGCGGCTTCGACGAGCCTCGCCTGCTGGACGAAGCCGCTTACCGCGACGCCTTTGCCGCCTGGGACCTCGCCCAAACCGACATCGTCGAGCAGTGGAACCACCATGCCGACCCGGCGAACCTGCAACCGAGAGTGCCGTTGGCGCTGCGCCGAGCCGCAGACCTCTTGCGGACCAACCCGCCGCCGGGGCTCACCCAGGACGACATCGACCGCAACGTCGACGCCATCTGCGCCCCGTACCCCGAACGCACCGTCCGCACCTTCCGGGCGGCGATGGACAGCGCCGAGGACCCCGCCGAGCAGGCCGTACTCGTCCACCGGGTGGTGCGGGATCTCGGCCTCGAGCCCTACGTGCCACCTGAACCGCTACCGGAGATCACCCGCGAGGACGTCCACCTCGTGTGCTGGCTGGCGCTGGTCTGAACCGCGGCGCGCTGACTGTCCCAGCGGCGCCGCTGACAGCTGCGTCAGAGGGCGCCTGGGGGCTCAACCGCCGACGGCCCCTGCTCGGTGTCCTCAGCGGGGAAGCCGATGCCAAGGTGGCCTTCGATCCGAGCGACGCCGACCTTCAGATCGGTGACATCGGTACGGAGATCCTTCAGCTCGCCGTACACGCGTCCGAAATCTTTGTCGACCCGAGCGAACCCGTCGCGCGGCACCCGGTGGGCGCGCCTTACCGGCTGCGCTGCGTCAACTGTCGCCGGTCGCGAATGACGTAGCGGCTGCCCGAGCGCTCCAGCCAGCCGAGTCGCCCGAACTGCGAGATCGCCTTGTTGACCCGCTCCCGAGAGGCGCCGACCATCGCCGCTAGCTCCTCTTGGGTGACCGGCAGCACGAAGCTGTCTTCGTCGCCGGCGAAGACCAGCAGGCGCTTGGCGGTGCGCCCCACCACGTCGAGGAACACCGCGTCGGTCAGCGCCACGCTGGCCGCCCGTAGACGCCGCACCAGCATGGCCACGACCCGCCACAAGTGATCGGGATGTTCCTCGTAGAGCCGGCGGACCGGTCCGTACGGGACGGCGAGGACCTCGCTGGGCTCGATGGCGCGGGCGGTGGCGGAGCGGCCCCGGCCGTCGAACAAGCCCATCTCGCCGAACAGGTCGTCCTCTTCCATCAACGAGATGACCGAGTCCCGACCAGCGGCGGCGGTGGCGACGATCGCGATCCGGCCCGAGAGCACGACGTACATGGCGTCGGGACGATCGCCCATCGTGAACAGGGTGTCGCCGCGGGCCAGCGTGCGGCGACCGGAGAAGTGCGCGACGTCGGCTAGGGCCTCATCGTCGATGCCCTCGAAGATCTCCGTCTGCGCAAGCAACTTGGCGTCGACCATGACGAGCGCCATGCTAATGAGCGTGACTCAGGCCGCGTCTCGCGACAGCGCCGTCGTCTGGACCGTGCTCGTGGCCGCCGGGGAAGGCCGGCGCTTCGGCGCACCCAAACAGCTGCAGCCCCTTGGCGGCCGCAGGGTGATCGACTGGGCTTTCGAGGCCGCCGCCGAGGCGAGCCACGGCGTGGTGGCGGTGGCCGCTGCGGAGCACATCCCGCTATTGCGCGCCGGTGCGGGAGCGCTGGCGGCATCGGGCTCGGGCGGCGTGGCCGCCGGTGAGGGGCCCCAGGTCATCGTGACCACCGGCGGCGCCACGCGGTCGGACTCGGTGCGCGCCGGCATCGCCGCTGTGTCCGAAGGCGCCGATGTCATCATCGTCCACGATGCGGCCCGGCCCCTGGCCGGCGGCGCCCTGTGCGCGGCGGTGACGGCCGCGGGGCTCGGGGGCGCCGACGGCGCGGTGCCTGCTGTCGCCGTGACCGACACCATCCGCCACACCGACGACGGCGCGTTGGACCGCGCGAGGCTGCGCGCCGTGCAGACGCCGCAGGCCTTCCGGGCCGACCTGCTGCGCCGCGCCCACGCCTCGGGAGGCGACGCCACCGACGACGCCACGATCCTCGAGGCCGCCGGCGGGACGGTCCAGCTCGTCGAGGGCGACCCGGACAACCTCAAGATCACGACGCCCGGCGACCTGCACGCCGCGGAGGCGCTGCTGGCGGCGCGTGGCGCGCCGGGTGCCGGGGTGCCGCAGCGCCGCGGCCCGGACGGCTCCGGCAGTGGCCCGCCGCTGGTCGGGATCGGCTTCGACGTCCACCGCTTCAGCGACGACCCGCAACGGGCTCTCGTGCTCGGCGGCGTGCTGTTCGACGGCGAGCGGGGCCTCGAGGGCCACAGCGACGCCGACGCCATCGCCCACGCCTGCTGCGACGCCATCCTCGGGCCCGCCGGGCTGGGCGACATCGGCACCCTTTTCCCCGACGACGACGAGCGCTGGCGCGGCGCCGAAAGCCTGGCTCTGCTGGCCGAGGCGGCCGCCCGAGTGCGAAAGGCCGGCAGGCGGATCGGCAACATCGACTGCAATGTCGTGGCCGAGCGCCCGCGGCTGGCCCCGCGTCGAGCCGAGATGCAGGCTCGGCTCAGCGAAGCGGTGGGCGCGCCCGTGACCGTCCGGGGAAAGCGCGCCGAATCGCTCGGCGCGCTGGGCCGCGGCGAGGGCATCGCCTGCTGGGCCGTGGCGACTCTGTTCTGACAGCCACCTGCAGCCCAGACTCGCGGAAATCGCCGGCCACCTCGTAGGGTTGCGCGCATGGACGACGCATCACCTCCGCGCTCGGGGGGAGCAGGCCGCTCCGGTGGCGGCCGAGGTGGCCAGGGCGGCGGAGGACGCGGCGGACCGGGCGGTGGCGGCGGCGGAGGACGCGGCGGGCGGCGGAACTGGGACGACGACCGCGGCCCCGGCAGGCGCGGCGGCCAAGGCGGCGGCGGAGGACGCGGCGGGCGGCGGAACTGGGACGACGACCGCGGCCCCG
>VXNF01000103.1 GCA_009840735.1 Acidimicrobiia bacterium
CCCCCCCTCGCCTTTTTTCCCCCCCCCCCCCCCCCCACCCCCACTCGCCTGTTGTCGGGGGGGCGGGTTTTTTTGAATACCCCCCCGGGGGGGGGGGGGGGGGGGTGCTGGGGCTATCGACCTGGCTGCGGCGGGACGGCTGGCGCTGTTCCGCTCGGCGCTGGCCGCGGTGCGGGCCTGGGCGGCGCACCCCGAGGTGGGCCTGTCCACCGAGCGTCTGCTGGAGTTGGTGATCGACAGCGGGCGACGCAGCGAGGCCGTCGAGGCGGTGCTGACGGCCTGCGACGTTTCCGCCGGGCCGATGGTGCGCCGCGCCAAGCTGGCGGCGCACCAACCGCTGGCGGACACCGACGGCGTGGACTTCGAGACCACGCTCGAGCACATCGCCGAGACGAGGCGCTCCGAGCTGTCCCACGCCGCCTGCCACAGTCGCCTGGAGCTGCTGACCGCCGGCGCCTTGGACGAGCACCCGCGGGTGGCCCGCTGGGCGCGCAACTTCGGCCTGGGCTGGACGATCCCCTACCACTTCGAGGGCGCTTGGCGGCGCTACGAACCGGACTTCGTGGCAACCCTGGCCGCTCCCGACGGCGGCGAGGTACACCTCATCGTGGAGTGCAAAGGGGTCATGGACGCCAAGGCCGAGGCGGCGGCGCGCTGGACGACCGAGCACTGGATCCCCTGCGTGGCGGCCACCGCGGAACTGCTCGCGAGCCTGCGCCGCTGGTCCTACGCCTTCATCGAGCACGCCGGCTCGGTGCGCCACGACCTCGACGCCGCCATCGGAGCAGCCCTGGCCGCCCACGCCCAACCGAGCGCCGCCTGATGGCCCCGGCGAGCCGCTGATTCACGCTTAGGAGATTGCCCATGGCCCGCAAGCCCGCTCCCCCGCCCGAGTCGTACAGCCACGAGGCGGCGTCGCGGCTGAACCAGCCCACCGTGGAGAGCGCCCCGCTGCTGGCCGAGCAGGACCGGGCACCCAAAGCGTTTACCGTCGAGCGGCGCGACACCGGCGTGCCGGCGGGCGAGGCCGGCGCGCCCCGCGCCGAGCAGCCCGAGCCGGTGCTCCGCTGGGACCGCCAGGGCGCCACCTCGGCCGGCGAGGACGGTCACGCCTTCGCGGGCCTGCCGCTGTACACGCGGGAGAAGGTGAACCCGCTCACGATGATCCACCAGCTGCGCAAGCCCGACCCCGCAGCCGCCGCCCCCAGCCTGTTCGACGACTTCGACGGCCTGCCCGAGGACGCCTTCGAGTGGGAGTTCTACCAGCACGCCGGCAACTGGCAGAACCGTCTCATCCACGGCGATTCCGCCGAGGTGATGCAGAGCCTCATCGCCCGCGACGGCCTCGCCGGGCGGGTGCAGATGATCTACTTCGACCCGCCCTACGGCATCGGCTTCAAGTCCAACTTCATGACCGCCACCGACCGTTTGGAGACGAAGGACGACGCCAGCGGCGTGCCCGTGGGCGACACCAACCCGCTGCGCGCCTTCCGCGACACCTACCGCAACGGCATCCACAGCTACCTCGACGAGGTCCACGAACGCCTGGTGCTGTTCCGAGAGCTCCTGACCGAATCCGGCTCGCTGTTCGTCCAGATAGGCGACGACAACGTCCACCGGTTAGCAGTCCTCTGCGACGAGGTGTTCGGAGCCGAGAACCGAGTAGCCACGATCACCTGGAGAACGGCTGGAACTTCGTCATCCAAGACGCTACCTGAGACCTCGTCTTTTCTGCTCTGGTATGCCAAAGCGAAAGACCACCTGAAGTACAGGTCGCTATATGATGAGCTAAGTCGTAGAGAGATCGTTGAGCACTTCGTCTCCTACGCAATGGTTGAGCTTCCCGACAAAACCGCGCGCAAGCTCACTTCCGACGAGAGACTTGATCCCGACCAATTCTTGCCATCCGGGGCGAGGCTATTTAGAACGCAGCCATTGACATCGGCAGGGGCGTCTAACTCTGGCAGGACCTGCTACTACGAGTATAATGGGGTCACTTACCACCCAGGGAGCACGCGTCAATGGCGCGGCGGATTCGGCGCCTGCCGGCGCCGAATCTGAGATCTGTGGTTTGGATCGCCTCGCGCAACTTGACCGTCTGCTGGGAACAGGGAACGAAGGTTCGTCATCGCTTAGCTGGAAGCAGTACGAGGATGAAGTCCCCGGGCGGAAACTCGACAATGTGTGGCGCGAGACGACCCAGATCGGCAAGGGCAAACGGTATTCGGTCCAAACGCCAGCCAAGCTCATCGCCCGCTGCATTCTCATGTCGACCGACCCTGGCGACCTGGTTCTTGACCCGACTTGCGGTTCGGGTGTGACGGCTCATACGGCTGAGCAGTGGGGGCGGCGGTGGATCACGATCGATGCGGGGCGGGTGGCTATTGCGGTGGCGCGGCGGCACTTGGTGACGAGCACCTACCCGTGGTATCGCACGCTGGACGGCGGCAACGACCCGGGCGCGGGGCTCGACACCGAGACGATGCAGCGGGTGTCGGCGGCCACGCTGGCCTATGACACCGTGAACGACCCCGAGAACACCATCTATCTGGTGGACCGCCCGAAGGTCGAGAAGCGTCGCAGCCGCCTCACGGGGCCGTTCACGGTGGAGTCGCACTCGCCGTACGTGCATCTGCCGTTCAGCGACCCCCACGCCGATGAGCCCGCTGACCGATTTCCCGCCGGTGGGACCCCGACCTCCGACATTGGGACCGCGGCGGGGCAGGACGCTGAGCGGGTGCTGGAGGCGCTGACCGGCGGGCCGGTGCGCGACGTCAACGGCCGGGAGGTGCTGCAGGTGACCGAGGTGACGCCGTGGCCCGACGGGCGGCTGGTGAGCTGTGAGGCGGACTGCACCCGGCCGGGCCGGGAGGGCCACCTGGTGGCCGCCATCGTGCTGGGCGCGCCGGACGCCACCGTCGGCGCCGCGCAGGTGGCCGCGGCGGCCGCTGAGGCCCGCCGGGGCCGCGCCGACATTGCCGACCTGATCGTCGTGGCCCCGGCCTTTGAGAACAACGTGCCCGAGCGCGCCGGCACGGTGACCGTCCACAAGGTGGTGAGCTCGCGCGACCTGCAGATTCCCGGCCTGGCGCGCGACGGCGGCTCGCCCACGCTCACGCTGCTGGGCGAGCCCGACGTGGACTGCGAGACCGACAGCGACGGGCGGGCGGTGGTTCACCTGCGCGGCTTCGACACCTACGACCCGGTAACCGGCGAGCTGCGCAACTCGGACCCGGCCTCCGACGTGGACTGTTGGATGATCGACACCGACCACGACGGCGCCGCCTTCTTCGGCCGCCTCATCTACCTGCCCGGCTACAAGCGCGGCGACGCGCAGATCAAGCGACTGCTGAAGACCTTCGGCCGCGACCTTGACCCCGAGGCCGCCGAGGCGCTGTGCGGGCTCAGCTCGCAGCCCTTCGAGGTCCCGCAGCCGCCGAACAACATCGCCGTGAAGATCATCACCCGCACCGGCGCCGAGATGACCGCCACCATCACCCCACCCCACTAACCGCCGGCGCTGTCAGGGCCCGAGCAGGACAATCTGCCAAGACTTTCCCATACAATCTGCCGGCCAATTGCCCTACAATCTGCCAGGCAGATTTTTGTGTGTCGGAGCGGTTGGAGTCAGGCGATGGGGGCGCCGACGCCTCTTTCGCTGCGGTTGAATGCGCCGCCGGTCGGCGACACTTGAGGGATGTCGCCTTCCCAGCAGGCGAGGGCGATCATCGTCTGCAGCAGCACGTCGGCGCCGGCGGCGAGGTCCTCGGGGGCGGTGTACTCGGCGGGGTTGTGGCTGAGACCGCGGTGGCTCGGCACGAAGATCATCCCGGAGGGGCACACCCGCGCCAGCATCTGGGCATCGTGGCCGGCGCCCGACGGCAGCCGCTTGGTGCTGTGGCCGAGGCGGCGGGCCACGTCCTCGATGAGATCCACTACCGGCAGGTCGAAGATGACCGGCTCGAAACGGGCCATCGAGCGGACCGAGATGCCCACGCCCTCGGCGGTGGCGATGCGCTCGAGGCTGGTCGCCATGAGCCGCTCGGCCTGCTGCAGCTCCTGCTCGTGGATGTTGCGCATGTCCAGGCAGAGGCGCGCCCGGCCCGCCACCACGTTGACCAGGTCTGGGTGCAGGTCCAACACCCCCACCGTGGCGACCTGAAAGCCGCCGATGTCCTTGGCGATCTCCCGGGCGGCCACCGCGGCGCGGGCGGCGGCGAACCCGGCGTCGCGGCGCATGCTCATGGGCGTGGTGCCGGCGTGGTTGGACTGGCCGTCGATGGTGACCTCCTGCCAGGAGATGCCCTGCACGCCGGTGACGGCGCCGATGGTGACGCCCTCCTGCTCCAGCACCGGGCCCTGCTCGATGTGCAGTTCCACGAAGGCGAACGGTGCGGGGGCGGGGCACGGCGCGGCGCCCCGATAGCCGATGCGGTCCAGTTCGGCGCCGACGGAGACGCCGTCGCTGTCGGTCACGTCGAGGGCCGCCTCGATGCTCATGCCGCCGACGAAGACGAGGCTGCCCAGCATGTCCGGCGGGAAGCGCGAGCCCTCCTCGTCGGTGAAGAATCCCACCGCCACCGGGCGCGGCAAGCGCACGCCGGCGGCGCTGAGCGTCTCGATCACTTCGAGACCGGCCAGGACCCCCAGGTTGCCGTCGTAGCGGCCGCCGGTGCGGACCGTGTCGATGTGGCTGCCGGTCATCACCGGCGGCCCGTCGGTGTGGCCCGGATAGACAGCGACGACGTTACCGACGGTGTCCACGGTGACCTCTAGGCCGAGGTCGCGCATCCAGCCCACGACCAGGTCGCGTCCGTGGCGGTCCTCGTCGGTCAGGGCCAGCCTGCAGTTGCCGCCGTCGCCGGTGTCGCCGATCTGCGCTAGGGCTTCGAGGCGGCCAGAGAGCCGGCCAATGTCGATCCGCAGGTCGCGCAGCCTGCTGCTGTCCAATTCGTTCACCTGCCTATGCTCATTGACGGCCCGCGGGGTGTCAATGCCCCCACCGCCGGCTCAGAGACAGGCACGACAGACAGGCACGACAGACAGGCACGACAGACAGGCACGACAGACAGGCACGGCCGTGGCAACCGCACACATCGAGTTCTTCGTCGAACCCTTCTCCGAAGGCGCCCCCGGCCCGCACGTGGCCGCGGCGGTGGCCGCCTTTGAGAGCCTCGGCATCGCTACGGAGGTGGGTCCGTTCGGCACGACCGCCTCGGGCGAGGTGGAACTGCTGGCGCAGGCGGTGGCCGTCATGATCCGCGACGCGGCCGCGGCGGGCGCCACGCGCATCGCCCTGCGCCTCGAGCGGCCCGACCCCGAGAGTCCCGAGCACGAGAGCTCCGAGAGTGCCGAGCACGAGAGCCCCGAGCCGGCAGCGGACGACCGATGAGCGGCGACGAGCACCCGCTCTGGCAGACCTTGCGGCCCGTGGCGGACGCTGTGGGCGGCGACTTGCTGCCGCCGGAGGAACAGACGCCCGGCGACATCCCGCTGGAGTTCGACGGCGAGACGGTCGGGGTGCTGCGCCTTTGGGGCCTCGACGGCGCGCTTGGGCGGCTCATCGAGACCGTCGAGCGGGAGCTGGGGGGCTCGCTGGCGGAGCTGTCTCGCACCGACAAGCAGGTGGCGGTTCGGCTGCTGAACGAGCGGAGCGCCTTCCTGCTGCGCAAGGGCGTGGAGGACGTGGCGACGGCAATGGGCGTCAGCCGCATCACCATCTACAACTACCTGAACGCCATGGAGCAAGCGGCGGGCTGAGCGGGGCGGGGCCCCGAGGGGACGATCAGGGAAGGGGCTCGATGGTGCCGGCAATGATGCCGGCGGCGGCGGCCTCGCCGACCGCCCGGACGCGCTGGGGCAGCTCGTAGGCCTCGTTGAAGGCGATCGCCAGACCGCCATTGGCCAGCGTCAGCGTGTACCTCTCGCCGCCCACGACGCCCTCATCGATCAACGCGGCGATGTCGGCCAACACCACCTCCCACTCATACACCTGCGACGCCACAACGATCTCCGGCGCCAACGCCGCTTGATCTGTCTGCGTCGCGAACCACGCCGCCCTCTCGCGCTGGGCCACCCCCACAGCGCCCACCACCATCTGCGCCGTGCCGGTCATGACGTCCGCGCCCAGCAACACATGCGCCTCGGCCGTCTCCGCCGCCTTGGCCACGTCGCTGAAGCTCTCCGTGTACACCACGTTCACGTCCACGCCCGCGTCCTCGGCGGCCGCGCCGGCCACGAAACCGTCCACGAACAGCTTGGCGTCGCCCACCTCCACCGGACCCACCACCCCGACGGTGCCCGAGTCGGTCAACGCCGCCGCTATCGAACCCAGCACATAGCCGCCTTGATCCGACGCCGCCGTATAGGCGAACACATTCGGCAGACCGAGTGTGTCTGACGCCGTGCCCCACGCGAACGAGACATCCGGGAACGCCGCCGCGATTTTCTGCAGCGTCGAACCGTACTGCGAGCCGTGGGCGATCACCAGATCGAACCCCGCCTCCGCGTACTCCCGCAGCGCCACCTCTGCCTCCGCCACCACGAACGTCCCGTCGGTGACATCCACCGCCACCGGCCGCGTCTCGCCCAAGGCCGCCACGCCGTCCACCATGCTCTGGGTGAACGCCCAGTCATCCGACGCCGACGGCGCCACGATGCCGACCCAGAACGCACCCGGCGGCGCCGCAGGCGAGGCTGCCTCGGTGACTGCGGGGGGCGCAGGGGCCACCGCGATGGCGGTCGCCTCCTCACCGCCGGCGCAGGCCACCGCTACCAGCGACAGCGCGGCCAGTGCAGCGAGCAGTCCGAATGGCTTAGCAAGCCTCGTCGATTGTCTCATCGGTGACCCCTTCGTCGCCGGTCTGCCTCAGGCCGCGTCGCTGGCCACGCCGGCCATCCACAGGCCGAGGCGTTCCACGGTGGCATCGGCCCGATCCAAGACGCCCATCATGGCGCCCTCGTACATCACGCCGATGCGGTCCGACAGCGCCAGGACCTCGTCGAGGTCCTCAGAGATCAGCAGGATGGCGCACCCTTGCGCCTTCTGGCCTACGAGCCGGGCGTGGATGTACTCGGCGGCGCCCACGTCCACGCCGCGGGTGGGCTGGGCAGCCAGGATCACCTTCGGCGCCGCGGACAACTCCCGCGCCAGGATGAGCTTCTGGATGTTGCCGCCGGAGAGGTTGGAGGTCGGCACGTCGATGTTGGGCGTCTTGACCGCGAAGCGTTCGACTAGATCCCGGCTGTGCTCCCGGATGGCGCCGAGCCGCAGGAATCCCCTGCGGCTGAACTCGTTGCCCTGGTTCAGCAAGACCAGGTTCTCCGCCACCGAGAACATCCCGATCACGCCGTCGCGCATCCGTTCCTCGGGCACGTAGGACAGGCCGGCGTCGCGCACCCGCCGCGGGTGGCGGCCGGTCACGTCGGTACCGTCGATTCCTACCGTGCCTTCGCTGACCGGGCGCAGCCCCGCTATCGCCTGGGCCAACTCGGACTGGCCGTTGCCGGACACGCCGGCGAGCCCCAGAATCTCCCCGGCCCGCACGCCGAAGCTGATCCCCGCCACGGCCTCGTCGCCACGGTCGCTCTGCACGTGCAGGCCCCTGACCTTCAGCAGCGGCTCGCCGAGGCGCACGTCAGGGCGGTCGGGCACCATCTGCACGGGTCGCCCGACCATCAAGCGGGCCAGCTCGGAGCGGTCGGTGGTCGCCGGTGTGGTCTGGCCCGCAACGCGGCCGTCGCGCAGCACCGTGATCCGGTCCGACACCGCCATCACCTCGTGCAGCTTGTGGGAAATGAAGACGAGGCCTCGGCCGTCGGCGGCCATGCGCCGCAGCACGACGATCAGCTCGTCCACCTCCTGGGGGGTGAGCACCGCCGTGGGCTCGTCCATGACCAAGACGGTGGCCTCCCGGTACAGGGCCTTGATGATCTCCACCCGCTGACGCTCCCCCACAGCGAGCTGCCAGATGGGCGCATCGGGGTTCACGCGCAGCCCGTAGGTAGCCGAGAGCTCGCGGATCCGCTCGGCCACCGTCGGCAGGTCAGTGAGCGGGCGGCGGTTCGACCGCAGGCCCAGCGCCACGTTCTCGGTGACGGTGAGGGTGGGCACCAGCATGAAGTGCTGGTGGATCATGCCGATGCCGCGCTCGATGGCCGCCGACGGAGAGTCGATGGCGACCCGCTCGCCGCGCAGGAGCACCTCGCCCGCCTCGGGGCGGTACATGCCGTAGAGGATCTTCATGAGCGTGCTCTTGCCCGCCCCGTTCTCCCCCAGCAGCGTGTGTACCTCGCCGGCCCGCAGGTCGAAGTCCACCGCGTCGTTGGCCAGGACGCCCGGGAACTGCTTGGTGATCCCGCGCATCTCCAGCAGCGGCGGCTGCGGGTCCGCGCTCATCGGGTGGTTCGCTGGGTCAAGCCGGGACTCCTCGGCGTCGGCACTTGCGGCGGCGGTCGGCGGGGGCGAGGCGGCGGGCAGGCCGTCGCGACGCCCCCTACCGGAGGATCAGGGCAGCGTCTCGATGCTGCCGTCGATGATGCCGGCCACGGCGGCCTCGCCGATGGCCCGGATGTCG
>VXNF01000101.1:0-2078 GCA_009840735.1 Acidimicrobiia bacterium
AGCGCGCTTCGTTCGGGACGAAGAGGTCGTGGGTTCAAATCCCGCCTGCCCGACTCCCCCGCGGCTGCACCTGGCGCTGGCGCCAGCGCTGCGGAACTTCCAGCGGCGATGAGATCTGTGGCGGCGGTGCGCAACCGCCTCGCCTGGGCGATCCGCACCGTGCTTTCGGGCAGTGGCTCGCGCAAGTTCGCGCCCACCCCTGGGGCGCCGACGCTGCTGCCAGCGGGCGGGGCGGCGTGGCTGGTCCACGCGGAGGCCTCGATGATCGTGGGCGGCATCCGGGCTCTGCTGCTGCAGTCGCTGCACCCGGTGGCCATGCAGGGGGTCGGCGAGCACTCGGACTTCCGCGCCGACCCGCTGGGGCGGCTGCGGCGCACCGTGTTCTTCTTGGGCACCACCACCTACTGCGCCCTGTCGGAGGCCGAGGCGGCCATTGAGGCGGTGCGGCGGGTGCATCTCTCGGTGTCGGGGGTGGCACCGGACGGTCGCCGCTACCGGGCCGACGATCAGGACCTCCTCGTCTGGGTTCACGCCACCGAGATCGACAGCTTCCTGGAAGCGTTCCTTCGCTACGGACGCCGGCCTCGCCGCCGCGAGGCGAACCTCACCCCCAACCTGCCCGAGAGCCACAGCAGCGGCGGGGCCGGCGGGCCGAAGCCTGCGAGCAGTGGAATGTCTCTGGCCGAGCTGCCCGACCGCTACGTGGCGGAGATGGCCGAAGTGGGCGAGCGCCTGGGGATCGACGACCCGCCGCGCAGCCACGCCGAGCTTGCGGCGGTCATCGCAGGGTTCCGTCCCATCGTCTCCGCCACCGACTTGAGCCGGGAGGCCGCCTACTTCCTGCGCGCCTTCCCGCTGCCGCCGGTGGCGCGCCTGGCCTACGGCGTGCTGTTCTGGGCGGCGTTCGACAGCTTGCCGCAGTGGGCTCAGTCGCTCCACGACCTGCGCTGCGGGCGGCTGCGGCGCAGCGTGGTGCGCCCGACGGCGCGGGCGATGCTGCGCTTCATGGGTTGGGCGCTGCGCGACGCCCCCGACCCCGAGCCGTCGCCGCAACAGCCGTCGGTAGCCTGAGGACATGGAGATCGCGGTCGTCGGCGCCACCGGTCAGGTGGGCGGCGTGATGCGGACCCTGCTGGTGGAGCGGGGCTTCCCGGCCACGAGGGTGCGCTTCATGGCCTCGTCCCGCTCGACCGGCCGACGCCTTGCGTTCAACGGATCCTCGGTGGTCGTCGAAGACGCCGAGACCGCCGACTACTCCACGGTCGAAATCGCCCTGTTCTCTGCGGGCAAGGCCACGTCGCGGGCCCTGGCACCGCTTGTGTCGCAGGCGGGCACCACCGTCATCGACAACTCCTCCGCTTGGCGGATGGACCCCGACGTGCCGCTGGTGGTGCCCGAGGTCAACGCCGCGGCGCTGGCGCAGCGCCCCAAGGGCATCATCGCCAACCCCAACTGCACAACGATGGTGGCAATGCCGGTCCTGGCGCCGTTGCACGAGGCCGCCGGGCTGAAAAGCCTCGTGATCAGCAGCTACCAGGCCGCTTCAGGGGCCGGGCGGGCCGGCGTCGACGCCCTCGCGGCCCAGATCGCTGCGCCCGGCGAGGCGGCGGCGGGCTTGGCGTTCGACCCGGGCGCCGCCGATGTGCCCGCCGCCGGACCTTTCGTCGCACCGCTGGCCTACAACGTGGTGCCGGTCTGCGGCGGCGCCGTCGACGACGGCAGCGGCGAGACCGACGAGGAGCAGAAGCTGCGCAACGAGAGCCGCAAGATCCTGGGAATTCCCGACCTGGCCGTCTCGGCAACCTGCGTGCGGGTCCCGGCCTTCACCGGGCACTCGCTGGCTGTCAACGCCGGCTTCGAGCGACCGCTCAGCCCCGCCGAGGCCAGCGCAATCCTGGCCGACGCCCCCGGCGTGGCACTGGACGACCTGCCCACGCCGCTCGCCGCAACCGGCATCGACGACACCCTCGTGGGGCGCATCCGCCGCGATCCCACTGTTGCGCACGGGCTAGCGCTGTTCCTCGTGGGCGACAACCTGCGCAAAGGCGCCGCCCTCAACGCCGTGCAGATCGCCGAGC
>VXNF01000101.1:2178-8035 GCA_009840735.1 Acidimicrobiia bacterium
CCGTTCAGGCGGGCCTGCCATTCGTCCTCGTCGACGACCTCGAAGCGCATTGCTTTGTTTCGCATCGCGGGCACGAACTCGGCCCAGTCGGCTTTGCGGGCATGGTCGCTGCAGATGTCGAAGACGGAACGCTTGTACTCGGTGTCATCCGACGCCTTCAGGTGGACACCCTTGGTCTCGACCACGAAGACTTGGTGGAAGTCGTCGTCGGTTCCTGGCTCGTCGCCTCGCAGGGTCACGATGAAGTCGGCGTAGATTCGGCGCGGCTTCCAACCCTGCACATAGTAGTCCTTCCGGGCGCGGTTGCGGTACCAGAAGAAGAGCCGAGCCTGCTGGTCCAGGTAGGTCGCGACCTTGTTCTCGAGCCCGTTGAGGTCATCCTCGGTGGTGACATCGAAGAGGTTCTGCTGGTACGGAGCGCCGTCGGTGCGGTTCGCCTGCTTAGCTTTCGGCACCTCGATCTCGGCGGGGAGGCGGTTGAAGTCAAGGTCTTCCGCAACGACCAGGAACCGCATCTTGCCCGACGCCAGCAGCCCAGCGAAGACCTCCCGCGACAAGCGGTCCCGCTCCATCTCGACTTGGCGGCGCAGCTCCTCGAGCACAAAGGCGTGATTGGCTGCGACCTGCTCGGCGGGATGGCGCTCGAGCAGGCACTCGAAGGCGCGACGCGCCAGTTCGCGGCCCCGCCACGGATTCGGGACGACGTCCAACAGGTGGCTCGCCGCGAGGAAGTAGTCGGCCGGTTCGCTGCCCGCACCCGTGTCTGTGTCCTCGGACCCCCCGCCGAACTCCGGCTCCAGAACACGCTCATCCCCGCTCAGATTCGCTCGCAGGTGATGAACCTCCTCTCGCCCTTCGTTCAGTGCCAAGGCGTCCAGCGGCGCGAGGTCAATCTCGTCCCACGGCAGCCGCGACAAGATGTCCGCCTCGTAGCGGACCAACCGCCAGCCGGCGGTGTCCTCGATCATGAAGGCCGGCAGCACGAAGTCACGCGTCGCCGCCCGATACTCCGACCGCTGCCGGGTCGTCAGCGTCTCCTTCGGGGAAGTCGGATCGTCTTCGAGAATCCTCCCCTCGAGGCCCTGCAAACCTTCCAGCCCGAATCCCTTGCGGACCTCTTGCAGCACCTCCGCGCCCCGCCGGCTGAAGCAGAACACGTAGCTCTCGTCAAGCAGTGCCACTCCCGTCTTGGACGCGTAGGGCTGACGCAGGATGCGGCCCACGAGCTGGGTTAGACCGGTTCTCGACGCAGGGTTGGTTAGGATGGTGAGGATGTAGGCGAACGGGCAGTCCCAACCCTCCTGCAACGCTTGTTTGGTGATGATGAAGCGGATCGGGCAGTCACGGGACATCAAGCCGCCGGCATCGTCGACTTCCTTGAGTTCGTCGGTCGAACCGGTCTTGACAGCGATGTGCTCCGGCGCGATTCCCGGGTGCTGCAGCAGATACTCGCGCACATCGTCGGTGTGGACGAACCCCGGCTTTCGCTGTTCCCTGCCCGTTCGCTCCACCTGAATCACACAGATGGGCCGGATGTAGATGCCGGCTTCGGCTTCGTGGCGCCGCGCCGCGGCCTCGAGGCGTTCGCGGTGTTCGATCGACTCCAGCAGCGTGCCCTGCCAGTCGCCGCTCGTCCTGTTGCGAATGTGCAGGTCGAGCTTGATCATCTCCTCCGCGTTGAGCTCGCGGCCGAAGATCTCGACGAGCACGTTCGCGCCCTTGACCGGAGTTGCCGAGAGCTCGACGATCATGCAGGGATTGAAGCCTTCCAGGGTTGCCTTGGCACCGGCGCTGTACGCCTTGTGCCCCTCGTCGAGGATGATCAGCGGCTTGAGCACCCGAACCGTGTTGCCGAGAGATGTCTTGACGTAGCGCCCCCAGAATCCCGCCGTCTGCTCGAACGTGTCCAGATTGGGGTGATCCCCAAGTAACTCGGCGTGCGCGGCGGGGTCGTCGTCGGGAGGGAAGAACCGGTCAAAGCCTCCGCTGTCGCGGAACATTCGCAGCGTCTCCTTCGTCTGCCGGTTAGCCGACGGCAGCATCAGCAGGAGCACACACAGGTTCTCGGCAACGTCGCGCGGGCCGAACGCTGTCGTCTTCTCGAGGATCAGCGTGCGTTGGCCCGACGACAGATCAAGTTGCTGGCGGTAGGGGTGGTCACGGTCCTTGAACGCTTTGAGCGTCTGGTTGTAGATCTGCGTCGTCGGCACTATCCACAGCACCAAGCCGCGCCGGCTGTGCCGGAAGTGGGTGTTGACGAGATCGATCACCCGCGTCGCCAGCAGCGTCTTGCCGCCCCCGGTCGGGATCTTCAGACAGAAGGCGGGAAGCTGCTCGCCGAGTCCGTTGCGACGGGAGAGGTACGGGCGCTGGGCCGAAGTCGCGGTCCACGCCCGCTGGGCCCAGTCGAAGCCCCAGTCCGGGTTCTGGCCCCGCGCCGCCCCGTCTTCGCCCTTCCACCTCGCTAGCTCTTCGAGGAAGCCGCGTACCGTCGCCAGCGCCCGCTGCTGGTAGTCCTTCAGGATCACCGCTCCAGCCTCTCGATCGCTTCGTAGATCTGAAATGGTAGCTGCTGAAAGTCGATCCGGTACTGGTGAAGGAATTCGGGGTCGAGGTACTTGGTCGGCGCGAAGACCAATTTCCGCCGTGTGCCGTCGGGCAGGGCCCGGGCAACAGGAAGCGACAGCGCGAGGCTCTTGAGTTTCTCGACGTCGGGTTCGTAGAGGAGGAAGACGTCGTGGGACTCGGTGTGTCCGACGAACTCGGTTTCCCGGTCAGTCGCGGCCGGATCGAATTCCTGGCCGGTCGCGGTGAAGAAGAGGTACGCGGCGAGTTTCTTCCACGACGGCAGGTGCGAGCCGTCGAGGAGCGATTCTTGGCGCATGGGCCGCCCCAGCTCGAAGTAGCTGAACGTGCCGCCGAGCCCAGCCTTGAGGACTTCATCTTTCGCATCCGGAATCCCGTTGATGACCCGTCGAACGCGCTCCGCGGTGAGCGTGTCGGCATAGTCCTCACACTCGACAAGGATGAAGCGCCGGTTGCCCCCGTCCTCGCTGTTCTGGGCGAGCACTGCGTGGGCGGTGGTTCCGGATCCGCCGAACGAGTCAAGGACGATGGAGTTCGAGTCGGTTGCGATTTCGAGGATTCGTCGGATAAGACGCGTCGGCTTCACCGTGTCGAACACATCTTCTGACCGTTCGAAGTCGATCGCAGCGACCAATTCCTTCTTTGCTTCTTGAGTGTTACCGACATCGGTGTGGAGCCAAAGGGTCTGCGGGACCACGCCCCGCTTCACATCCGACAGGAACCGCTTCAGACGGGGCATGCTGTCACCGTTTACGCCCCACCAGATCCGTCCATCTTCGTCAAGCGCATGGAACTTCGCCTTGGAGACTCGAAAGTAGTTGCCGACCGAGGGCTTGAAAGTTGCACCTGACGGACTGGTCACCTCGTATGTGCCTTCGCTGTAGTAGTTGCGCGCAGTGAGGTCACTCGAAGACCACGGTCCCCGAAAGTCGTCATCCGGGTTCCGGTATCGTTTGTCTGCCCGTTCGCTCCGCTTGAGAAGATTCGGTAGCCACGCTTCTAGTCGGCGCGCATACGCAATGACGTAGTCATGATCTTCTGAGAAGTACTTGGCGGTGTTTTTCGGAGAGAAGACCTTCTGCCATATCGCAGTCGCGACGAAGTTCTCCTCGCCGAACACCTCGTCCATCAGAGAGCGCAGGTGGTGTACCTCGTTGTCGTCGATCGACACGAAGATCGCGCCGTCCTCCCGGAGCAGTTCGCGCAGGAGCTTGAGACGCGGCAACATCATGCAGCACCATTTATCGTGACGGGTCAGGTCGTCGCGGTCTACCACCCGTCCCAGCCAGTCCTGCATGAGTGGCGAGTTCACCCTGTCGTTGTACGCCCAGCCTTCGTTGCCCGTGTTGTAGGGCGGATCAATGTAGATGCACTTCACCTTGCCGTGATAGGTCGGCAGCAGGGACTTCAAGGCCGCAAGGTTGTCGCCGTGGATGATCAGGTTATCGTGCAGGCTGACCGTCTCGCTGATCCCCTTGTCGCGCATTGGCAGCAACTCGTGGAAAGGCACGGCCAAATGATGGTTCTCAACAAACACCTTCCCTTTGAAGCTCAGCCGCGGCAAGTCGTTTCTCCCCGAATATGCGCTGTGGGCGGTCAGTTGCCAGCGAGGCCTAGGAAGTCAATGAACGCCTGATCGTCAGTGGCGCGATCGCCTGCGGCGACGGCCGCCGACTGCCGATGCGCATCGGTCGCGAACGCTGGCGAGCGCGTATCGCTCACCCAGAGTTGGACAGCTTGCGCCTTCATCATCCGACGGTAGCGGCGAACCCGCTCGGCGGACGGCGAGTGATCCTGAGGCATCCCCATGACGCCAGAGGTTATATGCAACGAGGCCGAGTCGTGGGCGTCGGCAGCGGGTCGGGGAACGCTGCGCGTTCGATGATGTTCGTCGCGGGGTAGTCCGCCAGGTCGTGCAGGTGGGCGGCGTCCTGGTTAGCCGGGCCAATTCGGCCTGTCGACCCAGTCGGCGTCGATGATGGTGCCGGTGGCGGTGTCGTCGGCGATGACAGCACCGTCCGCCGCCGTGAGGACGACATACATGGTCTCCTCTCGCGCGTCGTCAAGGCGACCACCGTGGTTCACCTGGACGATGACCGTCCCCACCAACCGGCCGGCATAGATCACCAGCCTGCCATCTCGTTCGCCCCGATAATCCACGTGGTCCGTGGCCGTGCCCTCGCGGGTCTCATAGGAAACGGTCACATCCCGCTCCGAGGCCTCGCTCAGCGTCACGGAGAACTCCAAGAAGTAGGGATACTCCCCTTCGACAAGCGGGTCGGCGTCAGTTACCGAAACCTCCGGCAGGTCTGTCGGCGGCGGATCGTCATTGTCGGCCACATTCACCCGGGCGGAGCTTTGCGTGCTCGACACCGTGTAGCCGTCCCCTGCGCCTACCGCCACGCTCACCGACCCGTCGGGCTCGTCGGCACTGTCGTCGCTCGTGGCGACCGTAAACGTGGCGCTCCCGCTCGTCGGGACCGTCACCGTCCGCGAACCCGTCGAAGCGCCGAAGTCGCCCTGCTGGCTGACCGACACGCGGACCGACAACGGCGCGGACGGCGCCGGGCTGGCGCTGACCGTGAAGGACGCGGAGCCGCCCTCGGTCACGCCCGAACCCGCGGTCACACTGATTTCCGGCGTCACCGGCGGCGGATCGTCATTGTCGGCCACGCTCACAGTGGCCGAGCCCTGGCTGCTTGAGACCGTGTAGCCGCTGCGGGCGTTAACCGCCACGCTCACCGACCCGTCGGGCTCGTCGGCACTGTCGTCGCTCGTGGCGACCGTAAACGTGGCGCTCCCGCTCGTGGGGACCGTCACCGTCCGAGAACCCGTCGAGGCGCCGAAGTCGCCGGACTGGCTGACCGTCACACTGACCGACAACGGCGCGCTCGGCGCCGGGCTGGCCGACACCGTGAAACTCGCAGACCCGCCCTCGGTCACGCCACTGCCCGCCGTCACGCTCACCTCCGGCGTCACCGGCGGCGGATCGTCATCGTCGGCCACGCTCACAGAGGCCGAGCCCTGGCTGCTGGACACCGTGTAGCCGCTGCGGGCGTTCACCGCCACGCTCACCGAACCGTCAGTCTCGTCGGCGGTGTCGTCGCTCGTGGCGACAGTCACCGTGGCGCTCCCGCTCGTGGAGACCGTCACCGTGCGCGAGCCGGTCGCGGCGCCGAAATCGCCCTGCTGGCTCACCGAAACGCTGACCGACAGCGGCGCGCTCGGCGCCGGGCTGGCCGACACCGTGAAACTCGCAGACCCGCCCTCG
>VXNF01000031.1:0-63644 GCA_009840735.1 Acidimicrobiia bacterium
CCTCGGCTGGTCGGGCGGTGCGTCGTCGAGGCGGACAGCCACCCCAGCGAGAAGTTCCTGCCCGCCCGGGAGGCGGCAGGATCCAGCCTCGGCGGCGTGGACCGCAGGGGCAAGTACCTGATCGTGGCGCTCGACGGCGGTGACCGGGAGCTGGTGCTGCACCTCGGCATGACGGGGCGGCTGCAGTTCACCGCCGTTGCGGCGCCCAGCGACGGCTATGTGCGGGCCTGGTGGGCCCTCGACGACGGCGCTGTCCTGGAGTTCCACGATGTGCGCCGGTTCGGGAGGTTGAGGGTCGTTGCGGCGGGGCGCTACGAGGCGATTCCCACGCTGGCGCAGCTCGGCCCCGAACCGCTGACGGACGACTTCACCCCGGGCGGACTCTGGTCGGCGCTGCGTCGGAGCCGCCGCCGAGTCAAGACCCAGCTGCTCAGCCAGCGCCCGGTGGCGGGGCTGGGCAACATCTACGCAGACGAGGCCCTGTGGCGGGCGGGCATCAACCCGGCCAAGCGCGCGATCACCAAGGCGGAGGCCGCCGCCCTTCACGCCGCCATCGGCGAGGTCCTGCGCCAGGCCGTCGAGCACCGGGGCACCACGTTCCGTGACTACCGCACGCTGCTAGGTCCCGGCGGCGACAACTTCGCCCACTTGGACTGCTACGGACGGCGCGGCGAGGGGTGCCGCCGCTGCGGTGACGAGCTGCGCAGCCGCCTCCTCGACGCCCGCACGACCACCTACTGCCCCGCCTGCCAGCGCTGACCGCGAGGCGACTGGCAGCGCGGCCGGCGGGGCGGCCGCGACGGGCTGGGCGCAACCGACCACCGGTCCCGCACCGCCTGGGCCCGGCTTTGTCCCCGACAGCAGTCGAGGGGCGGCCGATCAGTGCGCCAGCCGGTACGGGCACCTCGGATGTGGAGAACTAGCGTTGACGGAAGCGGGGCGGCCGCCTCGCCTTGACCGGAGAAGCAACGCGACACGAGACCCTTCCATGACGATCCGACTGACGCAGTACAGCCACGGCGCGGGTTGAGCCGGCAAGCTCGGTCCTGCCGACCTTGCGCAGGTTCTGCGCTCACTCCCAACGCCCGCCCACCCCGACCTGCTGATCGGCACCGGGGACGACGCCGCCGTCTGGCGCCGGCCCGACGGGCGCGCCCTGGTTTCGACTGTGGACTTCTTTCCCCCGGTCACCGACGACGCTGCGACCTGGGGCCGGATCGCCGCAGCCAACGCCGCCAGCGACATCTACGCCATGGGGGGCCGCCCGCTGTTCGCGCTCAACGTCGTGGTCTGGCCGAAGGATCGCCTGCCGCTTGAGCTGCTAGGCGAGGTGCTCGGCGGCGGCGCGGCGGCAGCCGCCGAGGGCGGCTGGCACATAGTCGGCGGTCACACGACCGACGGCCCAGAGCCTGTCTACGGCCAGGCCGTCATCGGCGAGGTGGACCGCCGGCGAATGATGACCAAGGCCGGGGCGCTGCCCGACCAGGAACTCATACTCACCAAGCCACTCGGAACCGGCATAATCACCACGGCCCACAAGCGCCTCCCTCCGCCGGACGATGCGCCAGCGGAGGGCCACGCTGCCGGAGCGACCACCGAGTCGTCGGGCCCGCCCCCCAGAGCGGACATTCGCAATGTCCGCTACGTGGCGGAGTCCGCCGCCGACATCAGCTACCGGCTCAGCCGGCATCGGCTCTCGGAACCGCTTCAACAGGGACCCGAAGAAAGCGAGACGGTGGGAGAAGCGGGGCGCCCTACCTGGGACGGCCGTCAGGAGAAGCTGGCCGTGGCCCTATCGACCGCGATCGAATACATGTGCCAACTGAACGACAAGGCGTCGGAAATGGCCGTCGAGGCCGGTGTCACAGGCGCTACCGACGTCACAGGATTCGGCCTGCTCGGGCACCTGCAGGAGATGTGCGCAGCCTCCTACGTGGGCGCATGGTTGGGGGCACCAAGAGTTCTGACGCTGCCGTTCGCGGCCGAATTCGCCGCCGGCGGGTTCGTACCGGGCGGCACCGACCGCAACCTGGCCGCCGCGAGGCCTCACTTGGACCGGGGACTCGGATGGGGGGGCGGCGGGAGCGAGGGCAGCTACCGCCTGATGGGCGACCTACTTGCCGACCCACAGACCTCAGGAGGACTGTTGCTGGCGTGCCCCCCAGAGACTGCGTCCGACCTACTCGAATCACTGCTGGACACCGGCCATATGGCGAGCGTGGTGGGGCGGACGCTGTCGCGGATTCCGCCCGGCCGGATCGAACTGGACCCATAGCACGGCCAGCGCGATGAGGAGTTCTCGCCTCGTTGGCCTGCTTGTCGCCGTGGCCGGCGGTGCGCTGACGCTCTCGGCGGCATCACTGCTTGTTGCACAGGACTACCTCGTCGCACAGGGAGTCCGCATTGTGATCGTCTCCTTCGCGCTGGGAGCGATCCCGTTCTCCAACCTCCTGGCTCAGTCGGTCGCGGGCACCGACCTGCGGTCCGTCGGCACCGTGTCGGGCACGGCGCTTTACCGGGTGGCCGGCTTCGCGCCGCTCGCGGTCGGCGGGCTCCTCGACGTCGCCAAGGCGGTGCCCGGGGTCCTCGCGGCGGATCCGGCCCCCCTGGTGAGCGCTCTGGCGGCGGGCGCCGCGGTCGCCGGGCACAACTGGTCCCCGTTCCTGCGGGGTGCGGGCGGGCGCGGCGTCTCTCCAGCCATGGGGGCGTTGGCGGTCGTCCACTGGCCCGGCGCGGTGCTGCTGCTGGCGGGCCTGGCTGCCGGCAGGGCCGTGCGCCAGACGGCGCTGGTTTCCTTCGGCGCCATCCTGGCTCTGCCGCTGCTGGCGCTGCGGTGGGGTGGGCGCGACGCCGCCCTAGCGGGTGCGGTGGTTGTGGCGCCGATGCTCCTGAAACGACTCACGGCCAACAACACCATGCCTCCGGCGGGCCGACGGTGCCGCGTGGCGCTGCGGCGCCTGCTCTGCGACAACGACGGGACGCCATGAGACAGGGCCGATCCAGCGCCGCCGGCGGCGCACCGTGAGCTCGCTTCGACGGGTCATCGCCGGCGGTGACTTCCGGCGGCTGCTCGTGGGCCAAGCCGTCTCGGGCCTGGGCGACTGGATGGCCACGTTCGCGCTCATGGCGCTGGCCTGGGAGGTGACCTCATCGACGAGCGCCGTGGGCGGGATCCTCACACTTCGCCTGCTGCCGGCCGCCCTCGGCGGCACGGTGGCGGCCCGGGTCTCGCTGCGCTGGGACCGCCGCCGCACGATGCTGGCGACGGATCTGCTGCGAGTGGGGATCGTGGCGATCATCCCGCTCATCGCCCAGCTCTGGTGGATCTACCTGTGGGCGTTCGTGCTGGAGGCGGCCAGCGTGATCTTCCTCTCCGCCCGCGACGCCGCCGTGCCGGAACTAGTCGAGGCCGACGACCTGCCCACGGCGAACAGCCTGATGCTGGGATCCTCCTTCGGCAGCATCCCCGTCGGCGCGGGCGCCTTCGCCGCCTTGACCCTGCTGCCGTTCGCCGACGCGGGCTGGCTGGCGTCCCGCCCGCACGCCGTCGTGTTCTGGATCGATGCGCTGACCTATCTGGTCTCGGCGCTACTCATCGCCCGGATGGCGCCGCTCGGACGACCGGCGCAACGCCCTACCCCCGTCAGCAACGTCGGACGACTGCGCGACGCGGCGCAAGTCCCCCTGGTTCGCACGGTGATGCCCGCCGCCGCCGCCGTGGCGCTGGGCCTCGGCGCCCTGTTCTCGCTGGGCCTCAGCCTCGTGCGCGAGGAACTGGGCGCCTCGGACCTGGAGTTCGGGATCCTGATCGCAATCTTCGGCGTCGGCGCCGGGGCGGGATTGATCATCGTGACCCGCCTGGCGCGCCCGCTGCTGGAAATCACCCGCTACGGAACCCTGGGGATGGGCGCTTTGGTAGCCACAATGAGCCTCAGCCCCCTGCTCTGGCTGACCTATCTGGGCGCCTTCGGCTTCGGCTTGGCGGCGACGGTCGCGCTCACCTCGGGAATGACCGCGCTGCAATCCGGCACCGACGACTCGCAGCGCGGGGTTGCCTTCGCCGCCTTCCACATGGTCATCCGGATGGCGCTCGGACTCGCCGCCGCCGTCGCGGGCGCCATCGGCGATGCGCTGAGCGCAGTCAGGATCTTCAACACTTGGACGCTGAGCGGGACGAGGCTGGTGCTGCTGGCGTCAGGAATCCTTGTCGTCGCCAGCGCCGCGGCGGTCCGCCTCGTGCCGCGGCACCGGCCGGACACGGGCGACGCCGCATGACCGTCGCCGTCGTCACCGACAGCGCGGCGGCGCTGCCGCAGACCCTGCAGGATGAACTCGACATCGGCGTGGTACCGATCCTTCTCACCGTCGACGGAAACGAGGTTCCCGAGGGCGCCATGACACCGCAGGCGTTGCTCGCCGCGGGCAGGCTGCGCACCGCGGCACCGAGCCCCGGTGCCTTCGCGGCCGCCGTGCGCGCACGCCAAAGCGACGACGGCGTGCTCATCGTCACCCTCTCCGAGCGGCTCTCGAGCTGCTACCGGTCAGCGGTGCTGGGCGCCGGCGAAGCCGGAGGGCCCACGATCGTGGTCGACACGGCCAACGCCGCCGGCGGCCAGGCCCTCGCGGTCCACGCCGCCGCCTGTGCGGCGCGCCGCGGCGCCAGCCTGGCCGAGACGGCGGAGGTCGCCCGCCGCGTCGCCGCCAGAGTGCGCCTGATCGGCGTGCTGGGGAGCCTCGACCAACTCGTGCGCAGCGGGCGAATCCCGACGGCAGCGGGCCGGGCCGGCGACCGACTCGGCGTCCGACCGCTGTTCGACATCCACGACGGTCGGATCCGCCGGCTGCTGCCGGCCCGCAGCACGGCCGGCGCCCACCGGCGGATCCTGGACCAATGGCACCAGAGCCGCCCGCCGGAATTCCGAGCCCTGCACGTGGCGGCTGTCCACGCGGGGGCGCCCTCCGAGGCGCGGGCACTGCTGTCGGCGGTGACCGGTGAAGTGCAACCCTCAACCTGCTTCACCAGCGGCTTCGGCGGCGCGCTGGTCGCCACGACCGGCGTCGGCGTCTCCGGTTTGGCCTGGTGGTGGGAGACGCCCGAGCAGCCGCGCTAGGTCAGCCCCCGCGGCCCTCCGGCGCCACCGCGAGGTCGTGCGCGCAGCGGCCGTCGGCGGTCAGGGTGAGGATTTCCGCCCCGTCGGCGGTCACGAGCAGCGTGTGCTCGAACTGAGCCGTGCGGGACCGGTCGGCGGTCACCGCCGTCCAGCCGTCGCTCCAAAGCTCAACCTGCGGGCGCCCGAGGGTCAGCATCGGCTCGATGGTGAAGGTCATTCCCTCCTCCAGCGGCGTGGCGTTGCTCGCGTCGTGATAGTGCGGGACCTGCAGGCTGCCGTGGAAGTCGGTGCCCACTCCGTGGCCGACGAACTCGCGCACCACGCCGAGCCGGCCGGGGCGGGCGACCGCTTCGATTGCCCGGCCGAGCTCGCTGATCGGGACCCCCGGCGCCACCACGCCGATAGCCGCCCGCAGCGCCCGCAGCGTCTCGGCGACCAATCGGGCGCTCTCGGCGTCGGTCTCGCCGACGCAGAACATGGCCGAAGTGTCGCCGTGTACGCCGTCCAGATAGACCGTCACGTCGATGTTCACGATGTCACCGCTGACCAGTGGTCGGCTGTCAGGGATGCCGTGGCAGATCACCTCGTTTACCGAGGTGCAGACCGACTTCGGGAAGCTGCGGTAGCCGAGCGGGCTTGGGTACGCCCCGCGCGCCAGAACCTCGGCGTGAGCGACTTCGTCGATGGCGTCGGTGGTGACGCCCGGCTCGACGTGCTCGCCGGCGAGCAACAGCACCTCAGCGGCCGCCATCCCGGCGCGGCGCATCGACTCGATCTCCGCCGGCGAGCGCACCGCCTCCATGCACGGTAGCCCTGGTTCGCCGCGGGCGTTGCTCACGTAGGGCGGCCGGACGATGTGACGCGGCACCGGTCGGGCCGGGCCGACGATTCCAGGGTGAACTGACGCCGACCGTACGAGCCGCCGCCGTTTGCGCTTGGCCACGCCGCTATACCGCCGCCGGGTCTCCGTCCGCCGCCGGCGGCGCAGGCCAGACCGCCGGGCGCTTGGCCAAGAATGCCCCGATGCCCTCCTGGGCGTCGTCCATTGCGGCGTTGGCGGCCATGACCTGGCGCGTGTATTCGTAGGCCTCGGGCTCTGCGCGGTCCAGCTGCTCGTAGAAGGCCTGCTTGCCGATCGCCAGAACACCCGCGCTGAAGCGACTGATCCGCCCGGCTAGGTCGACCACCGACTCCCGCAGCTCGCCGGGGGCGACCACCCGGTTCACCAGCCCCCACTCGGCGGCGGTGGCGGCGTCGATCGGGTCACCGGTCAGGAGCATCTCCAGCGCCCGCTTGCGCCCGATCGCCCGGGACAGCGGCACCATCGGCACCGAGCAGAACAGGCCGATGCGCACGCCGGGCACAGCGAAGCGACTACCCGCCGTCGCCACGGCCAGATCGCAGGCCGCCACGACCTGACAGCCAGCGGCGGTGGCGATGCCGTCCACGGCGGCGACCACCGGTTGCGGCGCGCTGCGGATCACCGCCATCAACTCGCAACAGACGTCGAAGATCTCCTCGTAGAAGGCGTCGGAGCGCCCCGCCATCTCCGCTAGATCGTGACCGGCGCTGAAGGCGGGAGGCGTACCGGCGATGACGATCACCCGAACCGCGGGGTCGGCGCCAAGCCCGGCCACCGCGGCGACGAGATCTCGAAGCACCGCCAGGCTGAGAGGATTGCGACGCGCCGGATTGTCCAGCAGCACCTCAGCGATGTCGCCGTCGCAGCTCACGCGCACATGGCTCGTGACCTGCGATCCGTTGCCACCGCCCATGCGACAAGCCTAACGGCGCGCCACCTGCGCCGCCCCGGTGGCGCCACCCCGGCCCCGGGGGACCGCAGGAGGCGCTGCAGGCCGATCTCGCTGCGGTTATGGCGCCGACCGGGGCAGCGGCCGGGATCGATGCCGTCGGGTCCCGCTATCGGGCGCCTGTGCCGAGCACGCGCGGCGACCACATCGAGCCGATCCGATTGAGTCAGATCAGTTCACATCAATTTCTCTTGTTTCAATGTTGTTTTCATCAGCGCCGTGTATCATCGCATTCATGAAGCTACACGAGAGATATCTAGATCTGTTCCTCGCAGGCAGGACACGGCGTTGGTGGGGCACACGCGGGGTTGCGGTCGCGCTCGCCGCCGCGTTGGTCTTAACCCCGGCGTGCGGGACGACCGGGCAGGACCCCGCGAAGGGCGCCGCGGCTCTGGCCGACCTGGCGACGGCCCCGCTGTCCGGTCAGGCCCCCAGATCACCGGTGCCCCTGCCGTCCCCCGGACCGGCCGAAGCGACCTCCGGGGTGGCCGAGCCCCGAGAGGCCCTGAAAGCCGCGCCGGAGGCACCCGCGGGCGCCGCCGCCTACCTGCGACCGAGCCCGCGGACGACCGTGGCGGCGCGCCCGGACTGGCACCCCGAAGCCGCGCCCGCCCTCGGCGGAACCGGGGCCTCGCCTTCAGACGGCGCAGACGGCGCCTCCGCCGCCACCACGCCGCCGGGGCCAGTCGAAGTGCTGCCCGGACCCTCAACGCCGGAGCGGCCCGGACATGAACGGGCGGCGGCCCACGGTCCGGTGCCTGTTATGTCCTCCCGCGCAGGCGAGTCTCCGCCCGCCGACGTCGCCGCCGCGATCCTTGACGCCTACACCGCGTTCTGGGACAGCTACTGGGCCGCTGCCGCCCATCCGGTGAACCCCCAGCATCCAGGAATCGCTCGGCACAGCACCGAGCCGCTGCGCAGCCGAACTGTCGGCGTCCTGCTCGGGCGGGCCGGCGAGGGCATCGCCTTGCGTCTGCCCGCCGACCACGGCGCGGGCCGGATCGTACAAATCGAGGGATGGGACAGCGCCAGCGCCGAGGTCCTGGACTGCTTCGTGGACAGCGCCGTGCTGTACGAGGTGGCGACCGGTCGAGTGCGCAACGACGAGCAGGCCACGGTCGTGCATCTCGGGCTCCTGAGGCGCAGCGGGGACGCGTGGCGCGTGGCAGAGATCTTCGAGCAGGCAACCCACACAGGAAGGACGAGCGGATGCATCATCCAGCACAGCACTCCCGAACCCCCAACTCCGACCGGCGGCCCCGCGGCCCCAACCGCCGGCGCGGCCAGCGCGCCGCTCACGCCGTCGTGGCTGTCGTGACGGTGGCCGGCTCGCTCTGGAGCACCGCGCCGGGCGCCGACGCAGCCGACTCCACCGAGGTCCAGAACTGCAGCGACGACCAAGACTTCTGCTCGAAGCTCACCGTCGAGCGCCCGGCAGTCGAAGAGCGCCCGCCGGAGAACACCAGCGGCAGCCTCAACTACTGCGGGCCGTTCTACCTCCAGGACGACGGCACCTACAACGTGGACTTGTGCGACCGCGATGGGCGCTACATCCAGACCCTCAACGTCTCGCCGCGCAAGCCGCCGCCTCGGCCCTCTCGGACCAGCGTCATCTCCTCGGCGATGGGAGCGCTGAACCCGCCTCGACCGAAGATCCACACCTCGCCGAGCCACCGCAAGGGGCTGTTGGTGCAGACCCCCACCTGGCTCTGGCTGTCGCCGTCCTACTGGCGCACCTACAGCACAACGATCATGGTGATGGGATACGTCGTCACGATCTTCGCCACACCCACGACGGTGCGCTGGAAGATGGGCAACGGCGATTCGATCACCTGCATCGGCCCGGGCACCCCCTGGGTCGCGGGCTTCGGCGACTCTCTCAGCACCTGTAAGTACACCTACCGGCACTCCTCCGACGGCAAGCCGGGGGACCGCTACAAGATCACCGCCATCGTCACCTTCGTGGGCAGCTTCACGACCGTCGGCCTCGGCGGCATGCGCGGCCCTCTGGGCGCGGTGACCCGCAAGTCCTCGATCCGGGCGCCGGTGGCGGAGATCCAGGGCCTCATCGTGTGACGGGGCAGGCGGCAGCGGGCCTCCGGTGCCATAGGCTCGGGCGGACCCAGCCAGGCATCGGAGGCCCGCATGTTCACCGCCCTGCTGCTGCAGAAGACCGACGACGGATTCCGTTGCGACATCGCCGAGTTGGCCGAGGACCGACTCCCCGATCTCGCCGTGACCGTCGCGGTGGAGTACTCCACGGTCAACTACAAGGACGGCCTCGCGATCTGCAACGGAGCGCCGGTGGTGCGAGCCTGGCCGCTGGTGCCCGGCATCGACCTCGCCGGCACCGTCGAGGCCAGCGAACACCCCGACTGGCGACCCGGCGACCGCGTCACCGCCAACGGCTGGGACCTGGGCGAGAAGCACTGGGGCGGCATGGCCACCAAAGCCCGCGTGGACGGAGCCTGGCTGACGCGGCTGCCCGAGAGCATCGACACCCGCGCCGCGGCCGCCATCGGCACCGCTGGCTACACCGCCATGCTGTGTGTGATGGCGCTGGAGGACAACGGCACGGGTCCCGGCGACGGGCCGGTCGTCGTCACCGGGGCCGCCGGGGGCGTAGGCAGCGTGACGGTGGCCGTGCTGGCGAAACTGGGCTACGAGGTGGTGGCCTCCACCGGACGGGCCGACAGCGAGAGCGACTACCTGCGCCGCCTCGGCGCCACCGAGATCATCGACCGCAGCGAGTTGAGCGAGCCCGGCGGACGGCCCATGGCGAGGCCGCGCTGGGCGGCCGGGGTGGACACCGTCGGCAGCCACACGCTCGTGAACCTCATCGCGGCGCTCGAGCCCGAGGGCCGCGTCGCCGCGTGCGGTCTGGCCGGCGGCTCGGACCTCCCCGGCACCGTGTACCCCTTCATCCTCCGAGGTGTGAGCCTGCTGGGCGTCAACTGCGTCTACCAGCCGGCACCCCGACGGGCCGAAGCCTGGAACCGGCTCGCCAGCGATCTCGATAGCGAGACTCTGGAATCGATCACCTCGGAGGTGGCCCTAGCAGAGGTACCCCGCGTGGCCGCCGACATCCTGGCGGGGAAGGTTCGGGGCCGGGCCGTGGTAGACGTGAACGCCTGACCCCCGTGGTTCGGGCCCGCCGCGCCGCAGGGTCCCGCCGCGGCGACCCGAACGGCTGACCCTCACCCCGCCGAGCCGGTACGCTGCTTGGCGGCAGCCCGGCGGGCGGCGCAAGCCGGTGCCGTTCGGGCGCAGCCGATCGAGCCCGATCGATCGGAATCCACGCTTCGAGCACGGGAGGGGTCCGGTGGGCTACTTCGCACGATCCTGGGAACTCGGCAAGACGTCTTGGCGTGTTCTGCGCAAGGACAAGGAACTGCTGTGGCTACCCGTCCTGGGCGGCTTGGCGGCGCTGATCATCGCCGGCGTCGTCTTCGGCCTGATCGTGCTCATCGACTACGACCCGGCCATCGGGTGGATCGACTTCGAGGTGAGCGGGGGATCGAGGTGGCTGGTCTTCCTGGGAGTCGTCGCCAGCACCATCGCCGTCTACTTCTTCCAGGGCGCCCTGGTCCACGGCGCCCGCGAGCGGCTCACCGGTGGCGACCCCACGGTGGCCAGCGCCATCCGCGGCGCCTCGGGCCGCTTCGGCACCATCGCCGTGTGGGCGATCATCGCCGTCGTGGTGGGCATCATCATCAACTCGATCCAGGCGGCGGCCCGCGACCGCGCCGGTTTCGCGGGGGCGCTGCTCGGCGGCCTCCTGGACCTGGCGTGGCGGGTGATGACGTTCCTGGTCATGCCGATCATCATCGCCGAGCGCGTCGGCGCGTTCGGGGCCCTCGGGCGCTCCAAGAACCTGCTGCGACGGACCTGGGGCGAGAACCTGATCGCCCAGGCGGGGCTCTCCATCGTGGGATTCGTCCTGATGGCGCCCGGACTGCTCATCGCCATCTTGCTGGGCACGGGGCCGCTGGGCATCTTCGGCGTCATCGTGGGCGGCCTGCTGATGATCCTCGGCGCCGTGGTGGCCTCGGCGCTGAGCGCCGTGTACCAGACGGCGCTCTACGAGTACGCCACGACCGGCGAGTCCCCGGCCGAGTTCGCCGAGGTCGACCTGGGCCGGTCGTTCGGCCACCGCGACCGCCGCAGCAACTGGGGCCAGCCCGGCCGGTACCGTACGTAGCCTCCCCGCTCCCCCAGGCGGGGGGCGGGCACTACACGTCGAGCCAGTCGGGGCGGTCCGAGACGCCCTGGACGGTCCAGCCACCGTCCACGACGATGCACTGCCCGGTGATGTAGGAGGCCTCCTCACTCGCCAGGAAGACCGCGGGGCGGGCGATCTCGGCTGCGTCGGCGAGGCGGTCCAGCGGGACCTCCAGGAGCATCCAGTCCTCGGTGAGCGAGCCGTCGTCGAGCGCCTGCTGCACCAGGGGCGTCCGGGTGAAGCCGGGGGCGACGGCGTTGACCCTGATGTTGTGCGGCGCCGCCTCCACCGCCAGCGAGCGGGTCAGTCCGAGGAGCCCTGCCTTGGCCGCCGAGTAGGGGGCGCGCCCAGGAATGCCCACGAACCCAGCCGCGCTCGAGATCGACACGATGGCGCCGCCGCCGACCTTGCGCATCTCGGGAATGGCCGCGGCGCTGCACAGGAAGGCGCCCCGCAGGTGGACGCCGATCACGAGGTCCCAGACCTCGGGGTCCATTAGATGAGTCGGGGCGGCTCGCTGGATGCCTGCGTTGTTGAACAGCGCGTCGAGACGGCCGAGGCGGTCCAGCACCTCCGCAGTGGCGTCGCCCACTGCGGAGGCGTCGGCCACATCGACTGCGAGGTCCAAGATTCCCGGGCGCTCCTCGACGGGCGCAGCCACGTCGAAGGAGGCGACCGCGGCGCCTCGCCGGACCATCTCCTCGGCGATCGCCCCGCCGATCCCGCGCGACCCCCCGGTGACGATCGCCACCCTGCCCTCGAACTCGCCGGTCATGGCCGCCTCCCTCCGGCGGGGAACTCCGGTCCTTCGTCGTGGCCGGCGCGCCGGGCGGCCGTGGCGGCGGCGTCGAGGATGAAGTCGTCGGCTTCGGCGTCGTGGGTCGCCACCACGCCGTAGTCCCGTTGGGCGCCCTCCACGCTGACGTAGCCGTCCCGCAGGTCGTCCAGCACATGCTCAAGGCGCCGCGTGAACGGGTGGCCGTACCCGCCGCCTCCCGGCTGGAAGCAGTCCAGCATCTCGCCGCGGCGGATGGCCATGTTGGTGCAGAACATCCCCACGTTGACCTCCTCGTCGGTGCCGGGGGCGTAGACGAACCTGTTGGGCCGGGCGTCGGCGCCGCCCGCGAAGCCCCACGGACCGAACTTCTCGCCGTCGCCGAGGTCCGACAGCACCCCGTCGCCGTGGGTGAGGCACCAGCGGCGGGTCACCCCCAGGCCGCCCCGCGACCAGCCGGCGCCGGCGCTGTCGGTCTCCATGCGATAGCAGTCGAACAGCACGGGGAACAGGCGCTCCTGCAACTCCACCGGCTGGTTCATGGCCGTGGTTGCGAAGGTGGTCATGGCGGTGGCATTGTCCTTGCGGGTCGCCCGGCCGCCCCAGCCGCCCTCCAGCCACAGGTACATGACGAACTCCCGCTCAAAGCCGGGCCGCGGGTCATAGCCCGCAGTGATGGTGTTGATGAGCCCCGTGGGTCCGGCCATGGACCGCTCAGGCGCCAGGTGCATGAACGCCTTCAGCACCAGGTCGCACACCGCCGGGTAGACACCGGCGGCGCAGCCCGACACCGGCGCGGGAAACTCCACACTCAGCAGCAGCCCCGGCGGCAGCACGAAGTCGATGGCCCGAAACACGCCCTGGTTCATGGGGATGTGCGGGAAAATCATTTTCATTGTCACGACCGCGGCGGAGAGTGTGACCGACCGCGTCGAGTTCACCGCCCCGGCGGCAGGTGGGCTCGAGCCGGAGAAGTCCATGGTGGCCCGGTCGCCGTGAACCGTGAGCACCATGTGCGCCGACAGCGGTTGATCGGGGTCGCCGGCGGGGTCGCAGTCCAGGAGCGACTCCACTTCGACGGGGCCGTCGGGCAGTTCGGCGAACTCGGCGCGCAGCAGGTCCTCGGAGTACTCGATGAACTCGTCCATGGCGGCCAGGATCAACTCGGCGCCGTAGCGGCGGGCCAGCGCTTGCAGCCGCGACTCGCCGAGGCGCACCGCCCCGATGGATGTCAGCAGGTCGCCGCGTGCGACCTCAGCCATGCGCACGTTGCGCAGGATGAGGTTCGACACCTCCGGCTGGAACACGCCCTCGCGCACGACGTGGATGGGCGGCACGGCCAAGCCTTCGCCGTAGGAGCTGCGGGAGTTTGAGTCGAACGTACCCGGCACGTGGCCGCCGATGTCGGTCCAGTGCATGGAGTTCTGCACGAAGCCGGCCAGCGAACCGTCGAAGTAGAACGGCATCACCGCCCGCATGTCGTTGTGGTGCGTGCCGCCGATGTACGGGTCGTTGATCAGCACCACGTCGCCGGGACGGAAGTACTCCTCGTGGTCGGTGCCGATCCACTCCAGCATCCCCTTGATGGTGAAGGGGTGGGTCCCGAGGTGGGCGGCCAGGTCGCGCACGCCCGAGGCGATCAGGTCGCCGCGGCGGTTGCTGATCGTGCCGGAGTAGTCGCCGCCCTCGCTGACCACCAGCGAAAAAGCGGCCCGCATCGTGAGCGCGCTCATCTCATCGACGATGCTGCTGAGGGCGCTGTTGAGCACCTGGAACAGGACGGGGTCTCGCCGGCGCAGACTCGCCGGTTCCGTTGCCGCGGCTTGCACGACTCGCAGGCTCATGGGAGTCCCTCCCTCACTCGGATCGGGTCATCTGCAGGTTGCCGAGCCGGTCCGCCTCGACCTCCCAGTGCGGCGGCACCCAGGTGGTGGAGTCCTCCTGCGTCAGGATCAGCGGCCCCGAAAGGCGGCTGCCGGCGTGCAAGCGGGCGCGTTCAGCGAGGCGCGCCGCCACGGTGCCGGCGCGGGTCAGCACCGGAACCTCCTTGGTGCTCAGCGGCGCTGTCGAGCCGCGGAACGGCAGGTGAGGGCGCTCGGAGCGACGGACGCCGCGTACCCGCAGCGCCGAGATCTCCACCGGAATGTCCACCGCCACGGAGTGGAATTGCCGCTCGTACTCCTCGAAGAACAGCCCGCGGTACTCCTCGGCGAAGCGCTCCGGGACCGCACCGGTCCCCAGACCCACAGTCAGGGCGCGCACCTGGCCGAGGTAGCGAAGATCGATGGAGTACTCCAAGCGCTGGCGCTCGGCGCCGACCCCGTCGTCGGCCAACCGCTGGCGCATCGCCTCGCCCAGCCGGTCGAACACCTCCTGCAGGCGGGCGCGGTCCGCCTCGCCCAACTCGCAGATCAGCGCCTCACCGATGTCGTGGGCGATATCCACGTACAGGCACCCCAGCCCGGAGGTGACCCCCGGCGCCAACGGGACCACGATCCGAGCAATCCCCAGCACGTCGGCCAACTCGGCGGCCATGAGCGGCCCGGCACCGCCGAAGGGGACCAGGGTGAAGTTGCGCGGGTCCAGACCGCGCTCGACGGTCACGACGCGTATCGAACGCGCCATGTTGTTGTTGCAGATGTCGATGATCCCCAAGGCGGCGTCAGCCACGCTGAGCCCCAACTCGTCGCCGAAGGCACCGACGGCCCGCCGCGCCGCGCCGACGTCGAGGCTGATGCCGCCGGCGAGCGCCACGTCGGCCATGAGGCGTCCCGCCACCAGGTTGGCGTCGGTGACGGTGGCCTCGGTACCTCCACCGAGGTAGGCGGCGGGGCCGGGGTCGGCGCCGGCGCTCTGGGGCCCCACGTGGGGCAGGCGGCCTGCGTCGACCCAGGCGATCGACCCGCCGCCGGCACCGATGGTGACGAGGTCGATGGCAGGGAAGCGCGCCGGCTGGCCGAAGCGCGGCGAGAACTCGTGCACGATGTCGGCCCGGCCTCCCTGCACGACGGCGATGTCGGCGCTGGTGCCGCCGATGTCCAGCGAGATCACCTCGTCGAGGCCTTCGGCGGACGCCAGCACGCCGGCGGCCACGACTCCTCCCGCCACGCCGGTGGAGGCGGCGACGCCCTCGGCGGCCTTGGCGCCCGCGGCCGGACCCGAGGTCAGCAGGCGGGCGGGGAAGCGCGAGGCGCTCTCGGAGGTCAGCAGCCCTCCCCCGGAGTGCATCACGTACAGGCGACCGCCGAATCCGGCCTCGCGGAGCCGGTCCTCCAGCGCCGTCAGGTAGTCGCTCACGACCGGGGCCAGGTAGGCGTTCAGCACGGCGGTGGACGTGCGCTCGAACTCAGGGGGTTCGGCCAGCAGAGCCGCGGAGGTGCTGACGAAGGCGCCGGGAACCTCCGAGCGGACGATCTCCGCCGCTTCGTCCTCATGGACCGGGTTGACGTAGGAGTGCAGGAAGGCGATGGCGAAGGTGCCGATGCCGCGCCGTGCCGCCAGCCGGGCCGCGGCGCGCACCTGTTCGGCGTCGAGGGGGACGACGACGTCGCCGGCGTAGTCCAGCCGTTCGCTGATCTCGAAGCGGTTGCGGCGCGCCACCAGCGGCGGCGGCGGGTCCCACTGGATGTCGTAGGGGTCGCCCCGGTTGTGGCGGCGCAACTCCAGCACGTCCCGGAATCCCCGCGTGGTCAGCAGGGCGGTGGGGGCGCCGGTCTGGGTGATCACGGCGTTGGTGGCGACGGTGGTCCCGTGGGCGATCGTCTCGATGCAGGACACCTCGATGCCCGCCGCGGCGATCGAGTCCAGCACCCCCTGGTCGAACTGAGAGGGCGTCGAGGGCACCTTGGCGATGCGCTGCTCGTCGCCCCGCACGGCGACGAGGTCGGTGAAGGTCCCGCCCGTGTCGATCCCGACCTGCCAGCCGCCCTGCATCGCCTGCGCCTCTCCCAGTGTCCCGAACCGGCCCCCGCTGGCGGTGACGCTACCGCATCACCCCTGTGGGCCGACGTGCCTCGCCAGGCGCAGCGGCCGAGGTGGTTGGGTCGCGGCCGTCATCGCGCCCTCGGCTCAGTAGTCCGGGATGGCGGCCCGGGCGTGCAGCCCGCCGTCCACTGAGATGACGGTGCCGCTAACGAAGGCAGCGTCACGGGAGCACAGGAAGGAGACCACCCCGGCCACCTCCTCGGGCGTCCCGACCCGCTCGAGGGCGTGCGAGCGCCCGAGCAGCACCTGGCGCTCCGGCGGGTGCGACGTCTCGAACATGTCGGTGCGGATGTAGCCCGGCGCCACCGCGTTGACCCGCACCCCCGCAGCCCCCAACTCAAGGGCCAGCCCGCGGGTGAGGTGATTGAGGGCGCCCTTGGCGGCCAGATAGCTGATGATGGTCTTGCAGGCGACGAGGCCCATGACCGAACTGACGTTGACCACCGAGGCGTCGCCGCCGGTGCCGCCGGCCGCTGTGCGCAGCGCCGGCTCGAGGGCGCGCACCAACTCGAAGGCGGCACGCACGTTGATCTCCATGACGTCGTCCCAGTCGGCCCCCTCAAAGCCGGCGATGTCGCCGACCCGCACGATGCCCGCGTTGTTGACCAGCGCATGGATGGCCGGATGCCCGCTGGCGAGCTGCTCGCAGACCGCGGCGAGCTGCTCACGGTCCGCGAGGTCACAGACCACGACCTCCGCCTCCCCGCTCTCGGCGCGGATCCCCTCGCAGACACCCGCCAGCAGGTCGCCCCGCGTCGCCACGAGCGAGACACCGAACCCGTCGGCGGCCAGCCGGCGGGCGATGGCGGCCCCGATGCCCCGGCTCGCCCCCGTAACGACAGCCCAGCGTTGATCGCTTCGCACCGCTTGCCTCCCCGCGTCCGCCCCACCGACGGCCAGGATCGTAGCGCCGGCCGCAGGCCCGCCGACGCCGGCGAACCGGCGATCTCCGCGGCCCTTCTACCACGCCCCGGCGGCGGCGCATGTTGCCTGGCCTGTGGAAATTGTCCCCAAGTTGGGAACAAGCGGTGGACAATCAGCGTCGCTCTTGCGGGCAAGAGACGAATCAGCGGTCGCGCCCGCCGCAAGAATCACTATTCTTCGGGCCGTGCCCGAGTCGCTTGACACTCTCGTGCTCGGACACCGGATCCGCCACGAGCGACGCCGCAAAGGCCTGACACTGGCCGCGTTGGGCGAACTCGTGGGCCGCCCTGCGCCGTACCTTTCGCGGCTGGAGAACGGTCGGATCGAGCCCCGGCTGTCGCTGCTGGCCGACCTGGCCAAGGCTCTGGGTTGCGCAGCGGGCGACCTGTTGGGTGGCGAGGCCCCGACACGGCGCGCCGAGCTGGAGGTTCGGCTGGCTCGCATCCAGCAGACCGACGCCTACCACTCGCTGCGGCTGCCCGAACTGAAGGCCACGGCCCGACTACCCGACGTCGCCATCGAGCACATCTTGGCGCTGCACGAAGCTTGGCAAGACGGCGCCGAGGGCCGTTGCGGCGGCACCGGTGCGCCTGCGGTGGATCCGGTGCGCAGGGCGAACATCGTGCTGCGGGCACAGATGCGCGCCCGCGGCAACTACTACGGCGAGATCGAGGAGGCAGCGACGGCAGCCCTCGAGGCCGTCGCCTACCCCGGCAGCGGCCCGATCTCCGAACGCATCCTGCTGGACCTAGCCGGCCACCTGGGCTACCGGATCGACCGGGTGCGCGACATCCCCCGTTCGACCCGCTCGGTGACAGACCTGCGCCGCCGCGTCATCTACATCCCCCAACGTGACGAGCTGCCGACACGCGCTTCCCGGTCGGTGGTGCTGTCCACGCTGGGCCACTTCGCGCTCGACCACTCCGACCCCGCCACCATCGAGGATTACCTGCGCCAGCGGGTGGAGTCCAACTACTTCGCCGGGGCGGTGCTGGCGCCGGAGAGCCCGGCCGTGTCGCTGCTGCAGGAGGCGGCCGGGGAGGGAGACATCGCCGTCCAGGACCTCAAGGACGTCTTCTCGGTGTCCTATGAGATGGCCGCCCACCGGCTCACGAACCTCGCCACCCGCCACCTCGGAATCCCGATGCACTTCATGCGGGCCGACGAGGAGGGGCTCATCTCCAAGGCCTATGAGAACGACGACGTGCCTTTCCCGACCGCGCCCGACGGGAGCCTCGAGGGCGTGCGGATCCCCAGCTCGTGGGCGCCCCGCCAGGTGTTTCACTCCGCCGACACCTACGACACCTACGCCCAGTACACCGAGACGGAGGCCGGCGACTATTTCTGCGTCACCCAGGTCGACACCACCCGCGACCACGGCCACACCGTGACCGTCGGCACGACCGCGGCACACGCCAGCCGCTTCCGGGGCAGCGACACAGCCCGCCGAATCGTGGCGCCGCAGCCAGCGGGCGGAGCCAGCGGCAGCGGGCAGCCGAGCGATCGCCGGGTGTGGGCCTCCGCGCGGGACCGCGAGTTCGTTCTCGGCCCGCTGACCTCGCCCGACGGCGCGCTGGCACCATCGCCGGGCGTCTCCATGAGCGAAGTCCATGCCTTCCTGGACCGCCACGCCAGCGACGCCGGCTAGCTGGCGAGGGCAGATCAGGGCGCCTCCGTCAGACGCCATCGGTTGAGCGGGCTCCGGCGGGCTGGCTCGGTCTGCTCGATCTCTCCAGCCTCCTCGAGCCAGCGCAGGTGCTTGAGCGCTCCCTGGGGAGTCATCGCCAGCGCTTCAGCGAGCGTCCTTGTGGGAAGGGGACCGCCCGCCAACAATTCTCGGATACGCACGCGGGGATCGGTCGCTGCCGGGACACTCGGCGACGGCCGAGCTCTGGCGGTCACCTGCGTCTCCGTGCGCTGACAGGGCACAACCTCGGCGTCGGCGGGTTCGCTCTGCGGGGAACGCCGGAACGCGTAGCCGCCAGAGCGGATAGTCATCGTCGTTTCGCGGATGCGGTCAGCGAGTTCGGGCTCTCCGTTGCCAGCGGCGCGGAGTTCTCGAGCGACGGCGACGAGCCCCGACCCGCGGTTCTCACACACGGTTCGGTTCGTGCGCGGGATCTCGACATCTTCGAGGAGTTTCGCCAGATACGAGTTTCGTGAGGAGGTGTGGGGCTCGGTGAACAGGCGTGAACGGTTGACGTCGCCGTGGAAGCCGCCGGGGTTCGTGACCGCGAGGCGGTCCGGATAAGTCTCAATGCGCACCTGGGCGCCCTGGGCGAGTGGGTGGTAGTCGCGGTGGAGCAGGGCGTTGACGACCACCTCCCGGACGGCCTCGTCGGGGTATTCCCAGACATCTTGACGACCCGCGCCGGAAACGACCGCCCGGCGCGTGCTGTTGCGCCGCACTGCTGCCTGCGCCATGGCGACCATGACCGGGATCGAGCCGTCGATCGACTCGTTGTCAAGGAACCGAGTGCCGTCGCCAAACGGTTCGCCATTGATCGTCGGAAACGCAACAAACGTGACGTTCAGCTGCGGAACGAACTGCTGGGGGTAACGACCGAGCGCCATCAGGCCGGCCAAGGTGACCGAAGGGTCAAGGCCGCCTCCCACTAGGACGCGGTGCATCCGAAGGAGCTCTTCGTCGTCTGCGCCAGCCAGTGCGGGACCTCGCCGCCTGCGAACGCGACTGAGCAGCGCGGCGACCAGATCCTCATCCAGATCCGACGGCCGAGCACCCTCGACCACCGCGACATCATCCCGCGGCTGCCCGCGCCCCGACATCAGTACATGGATCTCATAGGTACTTAGCCTGCGGTCGCCGTCGTGGGTGCGGGTGTACGTCCCGCCCTCAAGACCGCGGCGGCGGACATAGCAGGGTTTGCGCCCTGCTGGCAGTTCGTCCACCAGCGCCACGACCACCGGGCAGCCGTCCACGCCGGCGACGTCGATGTCGGGGCGAATCGGCGGCTCGAGGTCCTCGGCGCAGGTCGAGGCCAGGTCATTGGCCAGTCGGGCGACGTCCACGGGCACCGGGCGGAAGTCGCTGTCGCTGAGCCCCAGGATCACCACGCCGCCCTGCGTGTTGGCGAATGCGCACACGGAGTTGCGGACCGAACGCGGTAGCCCACCGGCCGCCGCCTTGATCTCAACGCCGCGTAGATCGGTACCCGCCTCGCGAGCGCGCCGCACCGCCTCGTCCACCCAACCCTGGAACTCGGAGGGCGGACCATCGCCGAACCTGCTCGAAGGCGTTGCTCCCACGGCCACAACCGTAGCGGGTTGTTATACTTAATACTCCGTTGTAAGTCTCACAACTCAACGGTGGGGCTCCAAACCGGCATGGCCGTGAGACCTGGGACCGGATCTAGGGCAGCAGGTCAGCTACGTGCGATGACTCACCGGGGATCATCGGCCGAGAGCCGTAGCCGGCCCACAGCTGATCGATGCCGCTGTGGGGATGGGCAGACACCACATTGCGCACCACTGGCTCGCCGCGCAAGCGGATTCGGGCGTAGCGGGAGTGGATCTTGGCTGCCTGGTAGTCCACCCAGTGTCGTCCGACATACTTGGCGTCGAACACGACGACCGCAGGCTCGGCGCCGAGGCGTAGTACGACAACGTCGGGGGTGATCACATTCTGCGCAAGTCTGCGATCCGGGTGTGGCACATGTTCTAGTCTCTGCCATCCTCGTCCGCTTGCTGTGATCCTCGGCTCGAAAGCCACATGCACGTCGCCCTCGAACCGCACAGTGGCTCCGGCTGGAATCTCTAGTCGTATCGGCAGTAACGAAACAACGACGATTCTGAAACAGACATGCGTGCCAGCGCGGAGGAGCATCCCGCCGCGCCGGTCGCGGACTCGCGCGACGCGCCCGGAACTCTGCTAACGAGAACGTCTAGCGGCTCAGGCCAGTTCGAGGGTCTTGAAGGCCCTCACCTGCTCGGTGATGGCGCGCTCGGTGGGCAGGCGTTCGATGCTCGAGGCGCCGAAGAACCCCACGCTGGCGGGAAGCCTCGCCAGCGCGTCGCCCACGCTCGACGGCTCGTCGAAGGGCCCGCCGTGGCAGATGACCAGGAGATCGTCGCGCACCCCGTGACCGGCCGCGGCGATCGCCTGCACGGTGTCGATGGCCTCGTCGAAAGTCAAGGCATCGGTGGCGCCGATGCTGCCCGAGGTGGTGAGCCCCACATGGGCCACGAGCATGTCCGCGCCCGCCTCGGCCATCAGTTCAGCCTGGCTCTCGTCGAACACGTAAGGGGCGGTGAACAGGTCGAGGTCGTGGGCGATTCGGATGGCTTCGACCTCTTTGTCGAAGCCCATTCCGGTGCCTTCCAGGTTGCCCCGGAATGAGCCGTCGATGAGCCCGACCGTCGGGAAGTTCTGGACGCCCGAGAAGCCGATCTCCTTCAACTGCTTCAGGAACACCGGCATGAGGCGGAACGGGTCGGTGCCGCAGACCCCTGCCAGGACCGGCGTGTCGGTCACCACGGGAAGCACCTCGGCGGCCATCTCGGTGACGATCCCGTTGGCGTCGCCGTATGGCATGAGACCGGCCAGCGAGCCACGGCCGGCCATGCGATACCGCCCGGAGTTGTAGATGATGATGAGGTCGGCCCCGCCCGCCTCGGCGCATTTGGCGGAGATGCCGGTGCCCGCGCCGCAGCCCACCACGGGCCGCCCGGCGGCCACCTCGGCGCCGACTCGCCGGAGGATCTCGCTGCGTGAGATTGCCATTGGGCCGCTCCTAGTTGCTCACGCCGGCCAGCATCTCCAGAAGCGTGTTGGCTGCTCGGTCGGCGAACTCCGGATCGTTGATGTTGTGGTCTATCTCGTGGACACCGATGTCGGCCCGCAGGCCGCGGCGGATGGCGTCGAAGCACGCTCCGTCGGCCTCGGGGTCCCAGAACCTCTCCCCCTCGCTGTCCAGCATCGAAGTGCCCCGCAGTGGCAGCAGCACCGCAGTCGGGGCCGTGGCCCGGTTGACGGCGGCGGCCAGCATCTCGCCGATCCGGGCGTTCTCCTCGACATTCGTGCGCAGCAAGGTGACGTTGGGGTTCCACTGGTACAGATTCCGATCCCTGTAGCGGTCTGGGACGGTGTCGATGGAATCGAAGTTGGCCATGTCGACGCAGCCCGGCACCACCACCGCTGGGATGCCGGCGGCGGAGGCGGCCTTGCAGCGGTCCGGTCCGGCGCTGAAGACGCCGCCGCAGACATAGTCGGCCAGCTCGGTGGTCGTGATGTCCAGCGAGCCGGCGATGTAGCCGTCGGCGATCAGGGCCTCCATGGTGTTGCCGCCGATGCCGGTGGCGTGAAACACCAGAACCTCATAGCCGCCATCCTCGACGACGCCGCGGGCCCGCTCCACACACGTCGTCGTGTTGCCGAACATGGAGGCGGTGACCAGCGGACGCTCCTCGCCCGCCGAGGGGCGCTCCAGGCGCACCATGCCGGCGACCGCCCCCGCGGCGTTGGCGAAGATGGCCCGACTGATGCTGTTGATGCCGGCCACGTCCACGATCGACGGGATGAAGGTGATGTCCCTGGCACCGGCGTAGGCGCTGACGTCGCCGCCGGCCACGGTGGACACCATCACCTTGGGCACACCCACCGGCAGGACGCGCATCCCCGTCGTGGCGATGGAGGTGCCGCCGGTGCCGCCCATGCCGATGATCCCCCCGAGCCGCCCCTCGTCGTAGAGCCGGCGAACCACGACCGCCAGGCCGGCGGCCATGGTCTGCATCGCCTCGTCCTTGTGCTCGCCCGAGGAGAAGTGGGCGATGTCACGGCCCGCGGCCGCGGCCACCTCGAACCGGGTGACATCGGGCTCGAGCCCGGGCGCCCCCATAGTTCCGAAGTCGATCACCAGCGTGTCCACTCCTTGGGCCTCAATGAGGCCCTTCACGAAGGCGAACTCGGCGCCCTTGGTGTCCAGCGCGCCGATGATGGCCACCGTCGTGGGATTGCCGCTGCTGCTCATACCGGACCTCCCTGTGGATGCAGTGGATAACCGCACGAACCGGCGCGCCGAACGCCACCGGAGATAGGCGCGGGCAGGCGCTTGTCCCCGCCAGCGCGATGCTACGTCTGGTCGTTCAGCCGGGCGCGCAGGGCGGCAAGCTCGGCCTCAGCAGTCTTGGCTCGGGCCTCGGCGGCGGTGGCTCGGGCCTCGGCGGCGTCTCGCTCGCGGCGGGTGTCATCGGGGTCAGACAGCCAGCGGCCGGTCCGGTAGTCGCGGAAGCGTAGGCGGTGCGTCTCGGCGTAGACGTCCAGACCGAGCACGCCGCTGCGGCCGACGAGGCGACCGTCGCCGTCGGGCACCACCTCGATCGGTTTCCAGGTGTCGCCCGCTCGGCGGTCGCCCTGCAGTCGCGGCTCATAGAAGCCCAGGCCGCTGGGGTCGAACCGCCAGTACTCGTCCGCGCCGACCTCCAGGTAGATGGCCGGCTTGTCATCGGTGTCCCTGCCGTGGGTCGTCCCTGAGGCGATCTCCAGCACCAAGGCGGGCGGCGCGCCGACGTCCCAGATCCGGTAGCTGACGTCCTGCTCTATAGCTCCAGCGTCCACGCCGAAGCACACCATCACGTCGGGCACCACGAAGGCGGTTCGCGGCATCGGTCGGTAGTAGACGTTCAGTTCTTGGCCCACATAGCAGTCGGGGCGGTGGGCGAAATGGGCGCTGAGGGCACCGTAGGCATGGAACTGCGCGCGCACATGGCGCGGTGACTCACCCATCTCGGGCGCCGTCGCGGGATACGCCACGGCGGGGTCCACCTCGAGTAGGACATCCATGTCCGCCTCCCATTCCGCGGCACCGGTGGCCCGGTCGCCGCCTCGACCGCCAGCCTAGCCCGACCGACCCACCGCTGCGCAGAACACCTACCATGCGAATAGGTTACAATTGATTCTATTGATTTTCCATTATTTATGATCTAACAGGTGGGAACGCCTGCGCAGTGCCGGCCGCTCCCTGCAGCTTGGACCATCCTACGGACGGCAGCCGCGATCTGCGGTCGGCGGGGAGTGTGCCGGACCGCTCCCTGCGTGCTGCTGCGCCCTTCAGACCGGGGGGATTCCGTGGTGGCGGGCACTGAAGCGGCGGTCCTTGCCGGCGGCGAGGGCGAGGCGGCGGATTACCTCCTCGCGCAGGTCCTGCGGCTCGACCACAGCGTCAACCACCAGGTCCGAGGCTAGGCGCAGCAAGTCCACGTCGGCCTCGTAGGCCGCTCGCTGGGATGCGATGTAGGCCTCCCGCTCGGCGGGGTCGGCGATAGCGGCGATCTTGTTGGCGAACACGGCGTTCACGGCGGCGTCGGGGCCCATGACGGCGATGGAGGCGCTCGGCAGCGCCAGGCAAGCGTCGGGACCGAAGGCCGGCCCGCACATGGCGTAGAGCCCGGCGCCGTAGGCCTTGCGCACGATGACCGAGACCTGCGGCACGGTGGCCTCGGAGACGGCGGTGATCATCTTGGCGCCGTGGCGGATGATGCCGCCCCGCTCCACCGCGGTGCCGATCATGAACCCCGGCACGTCGCATAGATAGATCAGCGCCACGTTGAAGGCGTCACACAACCAGATGAAGCGCGCCGCCTTGTCGGCGGAGTCGCTGAACAGCACCCCGCCCTTGACCGCAGGGTTGTTGGCCAGCACGCCCACCGAGTTGCCACCGAGGCGGGCGAGGCCCACGATCAACTCCGGGGCGAAGCCGGGCTTCAACTCGAAGAAGCTGTCGGCGTCCACAAGCCCGTCGATGACCCGGCGCATGTCGTAACCCTGCGTCGCCTCGGCGGGTATGGCCGATCCGTCCAGCACGCGGGACGGCGGCGCCGATTCCGTCGGCGGCGGGGGCTCGCGCCAGCAGGTCGGCAGGTAGGAGAACCACGCTCGGGCCGCCTCGATGGCGGACTCGTCGTCGGCGAACAAGTTGTCCCCGCAACCCGAGACGGTGGCGTGCATGCGGGCGCCGCCCATCTCCTCCAGCGACACCACCTCGCCGATCACCACCTCGGCCATGCGCGGCGACCCCAAGTACATCGAGGCGTTGGCCTCCACCATGAAAACCACGTCGCAGAACGCCGGAATGTAGGCGCCCCCGGCCGCGGAGGGACCGAACAGGCAGCAGATCTGCGGCGCCCGCCCCGACAACCGCACCTGATTGTAAAAGATCCGCCCTGCGCCGCGGCGGCCGGGGAACAGGTCCACCTGATCGGTGATGCGCGCCCCCGCGGAGTCCACCAGCCAGAAGATCGGCAGCTCGTTGGCCAAGGCCACCTCGGTGGCGCGGATGATCTTCTCGACGGTTCGGGCGCCCCACGAGCCGGCCTTGACCGTCGGATCGTTGGCGACAGCCACCGCCGGGCGGCCCTCGACGAGGCCACGGCCCGTCACCACGCCGTCGGCCGGCAGCCCGTCGGCGGCAGCGTTGGCCAGCTGGGCGTCCTCCACGAACGTGTCGGCGTCGAACAGCAGCGTCAAGCGGTCGCGCACGTAGAGCTTGTTCTGACGGTCCAGCTTGGCGGCGCCCGCCTCGGTGGGTGCCTCGGTGGCGGCCCGCGCCTCCGCCAGCCGCCGCGGAACGTCGCTCATCGTCGCCCCCACGCCATGGGGCCAGCCTAAGTCGGGGCCCTAGACCGCAGCCGTATCTGCGCCAGATAGGCCGGAAGCCCGCTAATGGGGGTGTCGGCGCAGCACCTCGGGGTTCTCGAAGGCGATCCGCCCCCTTTACGCCCCCTAGCAGCTCGAGGCAAACCTGCTAGGGCTGGCCCGCCGGCGGCGACCTCTGCGGCGCGGCACCGTCGCAGTCACGCCGTGGGCGTCGCGTCGACGGCGTGCAGCTTGACGAGTTCGCCGTCCCGGAACTCGAGGCACACCACGGCGGGGATGTGGGGTTCGACGGTGAACGCCTCCTCCGCGGCCCGATCCAGGATCAGCACCTGGATGGTGGCGCCCTCCAGATCCACCGCCGGCACCGCGATGCGGTCCCCGAGGAAGGCGCTGGCCACATCACGGAACCCGCCGTCGGCGTCGCCGAGGATGGCGTGCACGGTGTAGAAGGTCCCCGACCCACCGGTGTTCGTGGCGAGCACGGCCACCCCGTCGAGAATGCCGTCGCCGTTGAGGTCACCGGCAGTCCCCGTGACGAACGACGAGCGCACCCTGGCCCCCTCGTCGGCGAATCGGCCGCTCTCGTCGAGTAGCACCTGCTCGTCGGTGACGGTGGGGATGCTGTAGATGACGTCGGCGAACGCCGACCGGAAGACCCCGAAGTCGCAGGCGGCCAGCACCACCGTCAGAGCCACGAGCGCTGCTCCCAACAGGCCAAGCGACAGCCACCACCGGCGGAACTGCACGGACCGAATCGTATCGACTGCCGCGGAAATCGACCGCCGCCGCCTGGCCGGTCGGTGCTCCAGCGCTACAGGTCGAAGGGCACCAGCACTAGTGCCACGGTGGCGTCGCAGCGGCGCAGGACCGTCTCGACGGTGTGGCCGAGGAAGGGCCGGTCCCGGAGCCGTCTGAGGTTGGCGCCCATGACGACCAGATCGGCCTGGGTCTCACGCACCAGATCCAGCAGCTCGCCGGCCACCGACGTGCCGGGGCGGGTCAGGAGCTCGGGCGTCACCCCCAGCCCCTCGACGAGCTGCGCCGCCTGGCCCAGGACCTGCTCGCCGATCCCGGTGGCCCGAGACGGCGAGCGCAGCATCGCCAGGCGCCGGGGCCGCAGCAGATCCAGCGGCGCCTGCAACAGCTTCGTGACCCGCGTCACGAGCGGCCCAGCGGCCAGCATTCCCGGCAGGCCAGCGGCGTCGTGGCGTCCCGGCAGCCTGCCCGGCGCCTCGCTCTCCACCCAGCCACCGTCGGTCCTAGGACCGGGCTCGGCGCCGCCCGCCCCCTCGGGGTCGGTCGCCACTCCGGCAGGCCGGTCGGCGGCCAGCACTCTGACCGCCTCGACGATCTCCTCGTCGTCGTGCCATATCCCCGGCCACGTCACGCCGGACGCCATACCGGGCAGCCGTCGCAGTCCGCCCATCACGTCCGCGGAACCCACCACATGGGCCAGCACCATCTGCGTGCCGAGCTGGGAGCTCAGATGGCCCGCAACCTCGGCCGCTGCCCGGCTGGCCGGACCGCCCGAGGCCGGCACCAGCGCCTTGGCATAGGCCCCCGGCAGCGGGCGGTCCAGGTTGCGTCCCCGGCGCACCACCACCACCGGGATGGGACTCACCCGCAGCACCTCGTCCACCAGCGGCGAGATCACCTGGCCGATCTCCTCGCTGCTCTGCACGCCCATGCCGATCGCTCCGTAGCCGAGGGCGGCCTCCCGGGCGATGCGCTCGGCCACGTCCCGCTCCCGCATCCGCTTGAACTCCACCTCCCGACCGTGCAGCACGTTCTCCAGCGGCCCGAAGTCGAAGGCCGCCCGCCGCTCCGCGGCGGTGATCACCGTCACCCCGGCTTCGGAAGGCCACGAGTAGTGCATCAGCTGGGCGGCCGTGATGGAGGCCGGCCCGCCCCGCGAAGGGATCAGCAGGCGGGACGTGCGCACCACCAGGTTCTCACTCAGCGCCTTCTCGCGCTCCAGGCGACGGATCTCGCCTGCGTCGCCCCGCCAGTTGAAGACCACGATCCGAAGCGCCACCGAGGCGAAGAGCGACGTCACCAGCGGCACGAGGACGATGATCGTGAACGACGCCGTATTGAAAACGCCGAGGCTGAGGCCCACCGAGGCGATGACAATCTCGAGGGTCCCGCGGGCGTTCAACCCGGCCCCGAGCGCCATCCCGGCCCGGTGGCTGCGCCCTGCCGCCCGGGCACCGCCGTAGGCGCCGGCGAACTTGGCCACGATCGCCACAGCCACGATCACAACGGTCCAGATGAGGATGGTCGGTTCGTCCAGCAGCAGCAGGTTCACTTGCAGACCGGCGGTGGCGAAGAACACCGGGGCGAAGAACGACGAGGTCAGCCGCTCGAGTGAGTGCTCCAGCCGCTCGTCCGCGAAGCGGGAGCGGTGCAGCACCACGCCGGCCACGAACGCCCCCACCACCGCCTCCACCCCCAGGCCCTCGGTGACCACCCCGAAGCCCAGCATCGTGACCACCGCCACGGTGACCGCCGCGCCCAGGGTGTCGCTGTTGCGCCGGGTGCGGCGTAGCCAGCGGTCCACCAGCCACTGCCCGGCGGTGAGGGCCAGCACCAGGAACAGCAGCAGGCCGCCTACGGAGATCAAGATGTCGCTGGCCGAGACGCCGCCGGCGGCCACCACGCTGGTCAGCACTCCCAGCAGCACCCAGCCCAGCACGTCGTTGGCCATGCCCACCGCCACGGTGATCTGACCGAAGTCGCGCCGCATCAGCCCCAAGTCAGAGAGGATTTTGGCCACCACCGCCAGAGCCGAGACGCTGACGGCCAGGGCCACGAACAGCAGGAACGTGCTGCGTGTGGCCTCGGGGCCCAGGAACTCCTCCGGAATCAGCCAGCCCACGACGCTGCCTGCACCCGCCGGCACCAGCATGCTGCCCAGCGCCACCAGCACAGCCGGCCGTCCCAGCTTGGCGATGAGGCCCAAGTCGGTCTCGAAGCCCGCCAGCACCAGAAGCAGCGCCACGCCGATCCAGCTGACCGTCAACAGGGCGGCGGCCTGCTCGGCGCCGGCGGGCAGGAACCATTCGAACTGCTCGGGGAAGTAGTGCCCGAACAGCGACGGGCCGAGGATCACACCGGCGCCCAGCTCGCCGATGACCCGCGGCAGGCCCAACTGCACCATCACCCAGCCGAGGGTGCGGGCGCCGACCACCAGCGCTAGCAGCTGAACCCAGAAGACCAGCAGGTCGTACTCGGCGTGCGCCAGGTCAGCGGTGGCGGCGAGCATGGGCTAGCTGCCGCCCCCTGCGCTCACCGGGCGAAGTCCACCACGAGCGGGGCGTGGTCGGACGGCTTGGTGCCCTTGCGGGCGTTGCGGTCCACGACGATGCCGCCGGCTCGGGCGGCCAGCGGCTCGGTGGCCAGCACATGGTCGATGCGCATCCCTTGGCGCTTGTGGAAGCGGCCCGCTTGGTAGTCCCAGAAGGTGTAGAGGCCGTCGACGCCGGGATAGCGCCGGCGGAAGGTGTCCACCAAGCCCCAGCCGCAGACGGCCTGCCAGGCCTCCCGCTCGGGCTGCGTGACGTGGGTGGATTCGGCGAACGCCTCGATGGCCCAGACGTCGCGGTCCTCGGGGGCGACGTTGAAGTCGCCCGCCACGACGACGTCGCCGGCGGGGTCGCAGACCGCCTCGAGGTGCGCCCGCAGCCGCCCGAACCATGCCAGCTTGTAGCGGTAGTGGTCGTGGCCCACCGCCCGGCCGTTGGGCACGTACACGCTGGCCACCCGTACGCCGGCGCAGGTGGCCCACACGATGCGGGCGTCGGGGTCCTCGCCCGCCCCGTCGGCGAACCCGGCGGCGGTGTCTTCCAAGCCCAACCGGCTGCAGATCGCCACCCCGTTCCAGCGGCCCTCGCCGTGATGAACGCAGTCGTAGCCCAACGCCTCAAAGGCCCGGTGCGGGAAATCGTCACCCGCCAGCTTGGTCTCCTGCAGGCACACCACATCGGGCGCCACGCCCGCCAGCCAGGGCACCACCCGCTCCAGGCGCGCCCGCAACGAGTTCACGTTCCACGTCGCTAGGCGCACGGGCGCACCCTAGTCCGCACCGCCGGGCCGACTCGGGACGAAACAGCGCCGCCGTCGGCCCCGAGCCGCCCGCGGACGCCCGCGGCCCGCTCATAGAATCTGATCGTGGCGTCGGACCAGGCTCCGCCCTCCGCCTTGGCGACCGGCCAGAACGCCTGGCTGATCGAGGAGATGTACGCCCGCTACCAGGCGGACCCGGAGTCGCTGAGCGCCGGCTGGCGCAACTTCTTCGCCGACTACCGCTCGCACATCCCCGAAGCGCCGCCGCCGGAGGCCGAGCACGCGCCGCCGCCCGCCGGACCCGCCGCCGTGCCCGCCCGCAGCGACCTGGCGCCGTTGACAGAGGCACCGCCGGAGGGCGAGTTGGTGCGCGGCCCCGCCGCCCGCCTCGCCGCCAACATGGAGGCCAGCCTGGCGGTCCCGGCGGCCACCAGCTTCCGGGAGATCCCCGCCAAGCTGCTCGAGGTCAACCGCATGGTGATCAACGGCCATCTGAGCCGCACCCGCGGCGGCCGGGTCAGCTACACCCACCTCATCGCCTACGCCGTGGTGCGGGCCGTCGCTGCGCACCACCCGGAGATGAACGCCTCCTTCCTCCAAGGCGCCGACGCCCGGCCGAGAGTGGTCCGCCATCCCCATGTGGGCTTGGGCCTCGCGGTTGACCACGAACGCTCCGACGGCACGCGCACGCTGCTGGTGCCGTGCCTGCGCCACGCCGAAAAGTTGGGCTTCCGAGAGTTCATCGAGGCCTACGACGAGCTGATCCGGCGCACGCGGGCCAACCGCCTCACCGCCGATGACTTCGCGGGCACCACCGTGACGCTCACCAACCCGGGGATGCTGGGCACCCGCTGGTCGGTGCCTCGGCTCATGGCCGGCCAAGGGCTCATCGTCGGAGTGGGGGCCATCGACTACCCGGCGGCCTTCGGCGGCGCCGACCCGCACACCCTCGCCGGCTGGGGGATCTCCAAGGTGGTCGTGATGTCGTCCACCTACGACCACCGCATCATCCAGGGGGCGCAGTCGGGCGACTTTCTGGGCAGCGTCCACGACCTGCTCGTCGGCGAGCACGGCTTCTACCACGAGATTTTCCGGGACCTCGACGTGCCCTACAAGGAGGTGGAGTGGCGGCGCGACGTCATGGGCGCCGACTCCGTCTCGGCCATGGCCGTCAAGCAGTCCCAAGTGGACGCCCTCATCGCCGCCCACCGCGACCGCGGCCACCTGATCGCCGAACTGGACCCCTTGGCGCTGAACGAGCCCGACCTGCACCAGGACCTCGACCCCGCCGGACACGGGCTCACCATCTGGGACCTCGACCGGGAGTTCGAGGTCAGCGAGTCCAACGGCCTCGCGGCGGCCGCCGGAGGCGCCGACCGACTGCCGCTGCGCGAGATCCTGCGCCTGCTGCGCAACGCCTACTGCCGGACCTTGGGGGTGGACTACACCCACATCCTGGACCCCGACGAGAAGCGATGGATCCGCGAGCAGGTGGAGGCGCCCCAAGACCCCCTCAGCGCCGAGGAGAAGCTGCGCATCCTGGACCGCCTCAACGCCGCCGAGGCGCTGGAGACGTTCCTGGGCACCCGCTATGTGGGCCAGAAGCGCTTCGGGCTCGAGGGCGCCGAGAGCGCCATCCCTGCCATCGACGCCATCCTGGGCGAGGCCGCCGACGCCGGCATGCACTCGACGATCATCGGCATGGCGCACCGGGGCCGCCTGAACGTGCTGGTCAACATCGTCGGCAAGACCTACGGGCAGTTGTTCTGGGAGTTCGAGGGCGCCATTGATCCCGACGCTGTGCAGGGCTCGGGGGACGTCAAGTATCACCTGGGGATGAACGGCAAGTTCACCAGCGCCGCCGGCAACACGCTGCGGGTGGACCTGGCGGCGAACCCGTCGCACCTCGAGGCGGTGGGTCCGGTGGTGGTGGGAATGGCCAAAGCCCGCACGGACCGCTTAGCGATCGCCGACGAGGCGGCCGGCGAGGTGCTGCCGCTGCTCATCCACGGCGACGCGGCCTTCGCCGGCCAGGGCGTCGTGACCGAGATCCTGCACATGTCCCAGCTCGACGGCTACTCGGTCGCCGGCACCGTCCATCTCGTCATCAACAACCAGGTGGGCTTCACCGCCACCGCCCGGGAGGGCCGCTCGAGCCCCTACCCCACCGACGTGGCCCGCACGGTCCAAGCGCCCATCCTGCACGTCAACGGCGACGACCCCGAGGCGTGCGTGCGAGCCGGACGGCTGGCCTTCAACTACCGCAAGCGCTGGCAGAAGGATGTGGTGATCGACCTGTGGTGCTACCGCCGTCACGGACACAACGAGAGCGACGATCCGAGCGTCACCCAGCCCCTCATGTACAGCCGCATTGCCGAGCACCGACCGGTGCGCAAGGGCTACGTCGAGCGCCTGGTGCTGCAGGACGAGATCGACCTGGCCACAGCCACCGAAGCGCTGGACGACTTCGAGTCCCGGCTGGGCGAGGCCTTGGATGCCACGCGGGCGCGGCTCCCCAGCGAGCCGTCCTTGGCGCTGCCCCCCAAGCAGTCCCCCACGGCCCTGCCCGAGGTGGACACCGCCGTTGAGAGCGGCGCCGTGCGGGACCTCTACGCCCGCCTCGGCGACCTGCCGCCGGACTTCTCGGTGCATCCGCGGGTGGCCAAGCATCTCGCTGCCCGGGATCGCCTGTTCGCCAGCGGCGAGGCCGACTGGGCGCTCGCGGAGGCCTTGGCCTTCGGCAGTCTGCTTCAGCAGGGCGTCTCGGTTCGCCTCTCGGGCCAGGACTCCCGCCGGGGCACGTTCTCCCAGCGCCACAGCACCTTCGTGGACCACCTAAACGGCGCTGAGCACACGCCGCTGGCGGGGCTGTGCGCCCCTCGCACCAAGCTGTGGATCTACGACTCGCTGCTGTCGGAGTACGCCGCACTGGGGTTCGAGTACGGCTACTCGCTCGGCAACCCGCGAGCGCTGGTGCTCTGGGAAGCCCAGTTCGGGGACTTCGCCAACGGGGCGCAGATCATCATCGACCAGTTCTTGGTCGCCGCCGAAGACAAGTGGCGCCAGCGAAGCGGGCTGGTGCTGCTGCTGCCCCACGGATTGGAGGGCCAAGGCCCCGAGCATTCCTCGGCCCGCATCGAACGCTTCCTCAGCCTCGCCGCCGAGGGCAACATCTGGTTAACCCAGCCCACCAACGCCGCCCAGTACTTCCACCTGCTGCGGCACCAGGCGCTGGGGAACCTGCACCGTCCGCTCGTGGTGTTCAGCCCCAAGTCGCTGCTGCGGGCCCGACCGGCCCGGTCGCCGCTGGAGGACTTGTCGGCGGGGTCGTTCCGGGCGGTTCTGGAGGACCCGGCGCCGCCGACTCTAGCAGAGCGGGTGATCGTGTGCAGCGGGAAGGTGGCCTATGAGGCTCTGGCCAAGCGCGGCTCTCTCTCGGCGCCGGTGGCAGTGGTGCGCATCGAGCAGCTCTACCCGTGGCCGGCCGCTGAGATCGCCGAGGCCGTGGCGCGCTGTCCCCACGCCAGCGAGATCGTGTGGCTGCAGGACGAGCCTCGCAACATGGGGTCGTGGAGCTTCGCGCAGAGCCGGCTGACCGAAGCGCTGCGGGGCGGGCCGCTGGAGGGGGTGCCGCTGCTGTGCGTGAGCCGGCCCGAGTCGGCCAGCCCCGCCACCGGCTCCCGCCAGATCCACCTCCAAGAGCAGGCCCAGCTACTCAACGCCGCCTTCGCCTCGCGGGATGCAATCGAGATGCTGCTCACCTGAGGGTGAGCTGGAGTCATTCCTGGCCGCTCACCCGCCTCAACGAGCCGCCAGAGCTCCTCGCAGCGGCAACTCCACCAGGCCCCGGAACGCCACGTTGGGATGCCAACGGTCCTCGAAGCCGCCGGCGAGGCACAGCGCGTCGAACCGGCTCAGCAACGACTCGAAGGCGACGCGCCCCTCGAGGCGGGCGAGCGCGGCGCCGATGCAGTAGTGCGGGCCGCCGCCGAAGCTCAGCGGGGCGACCTCAGGCCTGGTCACGTCCAACTCCTCGGGCCGTTCCCATAGCTCGGGATCGCGATTGGCTGAGCCCAAGAAAGCGGTGACGGGCGCGCCCTTGGGGATATCCCGGCCCCCGATGACGATGTCGCAGGTGGTGATGCGGCGTACCCGCTGCACGGGGCTGTCGTAGCGAAGGAGTTCCTCCACCGCACCCGGCAGCAGTTCAGGCCGGCGGCGCAACAGAGCGAGCTGTTGGGGATGGCGCAGCAGTGCCAGCGTGCCATTGCCAATGAGGTTGGTGGTGGTCTCATGGCCTGCGAAGAGGAGGTTGATGGACGTCGCCACCAACTCGTCCTCGGCGAGACGGTGGCCCTCGTCCACCGCCGCCACGAGATCGCTCAGCAGGTCATCCCGCGGCCTTCGCCGGCGCTCGGCTACCAGGCCGCGGAGATACGCCCGGAACTCCGCTAGGGCGCGGTCCAGTTCCCGGGCCAGGTTTGCTTGGGCGACCGACGACCCGGTGTAGGCCACCACCGCCTTCGACCAGCGCTTCAGGTCGGCGTGGTCGCTGCCGCCGACGCCGTAAAGCTCGCCAATGACTGCAACTGGAAGCGGGTAGGCCAGCGCGGCGATCAGATCGAACGTGATCTCAGCATCCGAACTCTGGCCGTTTCCGCCCTCGCAGACCTCGTCCAGCAGGCTGGTTGCGACGGCGCGGACCCGGCTCTCCAGCATGGCGACGCGCCGCGGCGTAAATGCCTTCGCCAACAGCCTGCGCAGGCGCGTGTGTACCGGCGGATCGGTGGTGGAGATGTTCGTCGTGCGGAAGTGGTCGATGACGGTGGGGATCTGCGGGCGCAAGTCTTCGGGCAGCTGGTTCAGGAAGAAGCTGTCCCAGCCGACGCTGGAGAAGATCTCCCACTGCCGGGCCACCTCAACCACCAGCTCCCCCCGGGTGACCAGCCACTGCCCGAAGTAGGGGCTCCAGTAGACGGGCGCCTCGGCTCGCAGGCGGGCGTAGACCGGGTACGGGTCGCTGGTGAACGAGGGCGGGTGCAGCACCGTCTCAACGGCCTCGTCGCCGTCCGGCAACCGTCCAGGGGCCAAGTCCGGGGGTCCGACCACAGTCGCCGAGGGCATCAGCCCAGAGTAATGGAGACCGCTCGGCCTCTCGATGCCGTAGCTCGCCAGTCATGAATTCCCGAACCGCTCTGGGGCCGGGGCGTCGCAGGTGCGCAGCCCGGGAGCGTTGGTAGGGCGTCGGTACGATTCGGTGCGTGGGTCGCCTTGCCGAGATGATCGCCGCCACCGCCGGCGGCCTGTCTCGGGCCACCGGGCGCGGCGGGGGCACCAGCTTGCCGGGGATGGTCTTGAACCGGCTGGAGCCCGGCGCGCTCGCCCGGCTCGGGGGAGGGCTCGGCGGCGGCGCCGTGTGCATCTCGGCCACCAACGGCAAGACCACCACCGCCCGCCTGCTCAGCGCCTGCCTGCGCGCCGCCGGGCGGGACGTCGCCGCCAACGCCGCCGGCGCCAACCTGGCAAGCGGGGTGACCGCGGCGTTGCTGGCTCGCCAGCGCCGCCGGCGAGCCGCGCGCGACAGCACCGGTTGCGGGGGTATCGGCGTCTTCGAGGTGGACGAGGCTGCCCTCGGGCAGATCGCCGACGCGCTCGGGCCGCGGGCGGTGGTGCTTATGAACCTGTTCCGTGACCAGCTCGACCGCTACGGCGAGCTGGAGGCCATCGCGGCGCGCTGGGCCGAGGTGGCCCGCAGCCTGGGGCCGGCCACGACCATGGTCCTGAACGCCGACGACCCGGCGCTGGCCCACCTCGGCTCGCTGCGGACCGCCGAGACCGACAACGTGGTGCTGTTCGGCATCGACGACCCCGCCGTCGGGCGACCCGAACTGCCCCACGCCGCCGACGCGGTGCGCTGCGGCGGCTGCGGCGGCCCGCTGAGCCACGACCTGATAACGGTCGGACACCTGGGGCACTGGCGCTGCGACGGCTGCGGTGTCCGGCGACCCCAGCCCCACATCAGCGCTCGCCGCGTCCGCCTCGCCGGCCTCGACCGCCTCGACCTCGGCGTGAACGGCCCCGGCGGTGCCGAACTGGAGCTCAGCGCCGCCCTGGGAGGCCTGCACAACGCTTACAACGTGACCGCCGCGGTCGCCGCGGCCACCGCCCTCGGCGTACCCGCTGAGGCCATCGGGAACGGCATCGGGGAGGTGCGGGCAGCTTTCGGGCGGGCCGAGCAGGTGAGCCTCGACGGGCGCAGGTTGCGGCTGCTGCTGGCCAAGAACCCCACGGGCGCCAACGAGAACATCCGCTGCCTAATGGCCGAGCCCGCCCCGCTGAACCTGCTGGTGGTGCTCAATGACCGCACTGCCGACGGGCGCGACCCGTCGTGGATCTGGGACGTGGACTACGAGCCTCTGTGGGATCGCCTCGGCAGCGTGACCCTGGCCGGCGACCGCTGCTGGGATCTGGCCCTGCGGTTCTCCTACGGCGGGCTGGGCCCGGCGCGCTTCGCGGTGCGCGAGAGCTTGGCGGACGCTCTCGACAGCGCCGTGGCCGCCACCCCGCCCGGCGGCGCGCTTTACGCGCTGCCCACCTACACCGCCCTGCTGGAGCTGCGCGCCGAGCTGGTGCGCCGCGGCGCCGCACACGACTTCTGGCAGGAATCATGAGCGCGCCCACCGTGCGGCTCTGGCACCTGTACCCGCGGGAGATGAACATATACGCCGACCGAGGCAACATCGCCGTGCTGAGGACGCGGCTGCACCGACGCGAGCTGGACCTGGAGCTGCGGGAAGTCGGGCCCGGCGAGGGGCCGCCCGACGACGGGGCGGACCTGGTGTACCTCGGCGGGGGCCAAGATCGGGACCAGCTGACCGTGGCCGCAGACCTCGCCGCCACCAAGGCTGCTGCGCTGCGCGGGCTGCTGGAAGGAGGTGCTGTGGGGCTGTTCGTCTGCGGCGGCTACCAGCTGGCGGGCCACAGCTACCGCACCGCCGCCGGCGAGACGGTCGGCGGGCTCGGTGTCCTCGACGTGGAGACCGTCGCCGGCGACGGCCGGCTGATCGGCGACATCGTGCTCGCCTCCGAACTGGCGGGCGGATCGGAGGCGGGCCGGCTCGTGGGCTATGAGAACCACGCTGGGCGCACCACCCTGGGCGACGGTGCCAAGGCGCTGGGTCGGGTGCTCAAGGGTCACGGCAACAACGGCCGGGACCGCAGCGAGGGCGCGGTGGTGAACCGCACCCTGGGCACCTACCTGCATGGGCCGCTGCTGCCGAAGAACCCCTGGCTGGCCGACCTGCTGCTGGGCTGGGCCCTGGAGCACCGCTACGGCCGCGGCTTCGACCTCGAGCCGCTCGATGACCGGTTGGAACTGGCCGCCCACCGCGCCGCGCTGGCCCGGGCGAACCGCCGCCGCTGACCGCTGGATTCCGGCCTTCGCCGACATGGCGAGGCGCGGAAATGCGCGTTCGGCGCGGTGCCTTCGGAGCGGAGACCGCGTCATTAGGGTGAGGAGATGGCCGTTGCTGGACACAAGGCGGCGGGGCGTGCCCGCGCCACGGCCGAAGATCACCGATTGGCGACCGATTTGGCAACGCGGGCGGGCACCCTGCTCGTGGCACTGCGCCGCCAGCACCGATTCGAGGACGCCGCTGGGCAGCTCGCGCGCCCCGGCGGGCGGCACCCCGAAGACGGCGGCGGCGCCGCAGGCCTGGCCGCCGACGCGCTGCGCGCCGAAGGCGACCGTCTCGCGCACGACTACCTGGCGGGGGCGCTGGCCGAGGCTCGTCCCGGCGACGCCCTGCTGTCCGAGGAAGCCCCCGACGATCTGCGCCGCCTGCACGCCGAGAGGGTCTGGATCGTCGATCCCCTCGACGGCACCCGCCAGTACGGCGAGGCTGGCCGCAGCGACTGGGCGGTGCACGTGGCGCTCGTGATCGGCGGCGTGCCGACGGTCGGCGCCGTCGCCCTGCCCGCCGAGGGCGTCACGCTGTGTACCGCCGATCCGCCGCCGCTACCGCCGGCGACAGCGAGCGGCCGGGGGGTCAGGCGCCGGCGGGTGATCACCAGCCGCAGCCGCCCCGGCGCCGACGCCCGGGCAGTGGCCGCAGCACTCGACGCCGAACTCGTCACGCTCGGCTCGGTCGGCGTCAAGGTTGCGCAGGTGATACGCGGCGCCGCGGATGCCTACGTGCATTCCGGTGGCCAGTCGGAGTGGGACTCGGCCGCTCCCGTGGCCGTGGCGCTGGCCTGCGGCCTGCACGCCTCCCGCCTCGACGGCCGGCCCCTGCGCTACAACCGGCCCGACGTGGAGCTTCCCGACCTGTTGATCTGCCGCCACGAGATCGCCGCGGCGGCGCTCGCCGCCGCCCACCTCGGCACGCCGCCGAGCGGACCGAGCTGAGTGCCGTGCGCATCTTGGTCGCCCGCTGCACCGTCGACTACCAGGGGCGGCTCGCCGCCCACTTGGCCGAGGCGGTGCGCCTCATCATGCTCAAAGCCGACGGCAGCGTCGCCATCCACGCCGACGGCGGCGCCTACAAGCCGCTCAACTGGATGAACCCGCCGAACACCCTGAGCACCGAACCCGGACGCTGGACGGTCACCAACCCCCGCGGCGAGAAGCTGGTGATCGACATCGCAGAGATCGTCTCCGACGTGACCCACGACCTCGGAGCAGACCCGGGGCTGCGCAAGGACGGCGTGGAGGCCCACCTGCAAGAGCTGTTGGCGGCGGACCCCTCTGCCCTGGAGGAGGGCTACCGGCTGGTGCGCCGCGAGTACCCCACCGCCGTGGGGCCGGTAGACCTGCTGTGCCGCGACGCTGACGGCGCTGCGGTGGCGGTGGAGGTGAAGCGGCGCGGCGAGGCCGCAGGGGTGGAGCAACTGGGCCGCTACCTGGAGTTCCTGAACGCCGACCCGTCGCTGAACCCCGTGCAGGGAATGCTGGCGGCCGAGGAGATCAAGCCGCAGGCGCGGGTGCTGGCCGAGGCGCGGGGCATCCGCTGCAAGGTGGTGGACTACGCCGCGCTCCGCGGCGAGGCGAACGAGGAGTTGCGGCTCTTCTGAGCAGAGAACCTGCGGCGCTCCAAAAAGGCCGCCGCGCCTCGTGGTCGGCCGCAAGGGGTTGAGGTTGCATCCATGAGTGCCCGTTGCGCGCCGCGGGCAGCGGTACCCTGCAGGCATCGTCGCACCTGAGTTCCCGCAGCCAGATCGGGAGCGTTCGGACCGCCATACGGACGAACCCCAGCGTCCGCGCTACGGGCGCATCTTGGCAATCCTGGTGGGAGCTCTGGCGATGGGGTTCTTGGGGGTCTACATCGCCGACGCGGTGGTGCGTTCGGGCCGCTCGGTGCAGAACGTCCAGATCGACGACACCGACGTGGGCGGGCTCACCGAGGAGGAGATCCGCAGCGAGGTCCAGAAGCTGTCCAGCGAATACGCCGACCGCTCCCTGCCGCTGCTCACGCCCGCCGGCACGGTGGCGGCCAGCGTCGGGCAGCTGGGGTTCTCCCTCGACGTCGAGGCCAACGTGGCCGCCGCCTTAGCCGCCGGTCAGCGGGGCGCCTCGCCCATCGCCTGGGCGTCCTCGTTCTTCGGCCAGAACAACCTGCGAGCCGTCGTGACCTGGGACGAGGTCGCAGCACAGCAGTTCATCGAAGGGATTCAGCCGGTCCTCGTCCAGGACGCCTCCCCTGCCCGCCTGGAGTTGCGCGACGGCGCCTTCGCGGTGGCACCGGGGGTCACGGGGCTGCGGGTCACCCACGAGGACATCCGCGCCGCGGTGCGGCGGACCGCGGCCGAACGCGCCCTGCCCGAGGTGATCGTGGTGGAGCCATCCTCGTTCCCCCCGCCGGTCACCGCGTTCGACCTGCAGGCAACAGCCGACTACGTAAACGCGGCCACGGCGCGTGGCCTCACCGTCTACGTCGAGGGCACGATCCGGGACTTCCTGCCCGCCGAGGTGCGCAACTGGCTGGCCGTGACCCCCGGCAACCCGCCGGCCATCGGCCTCGACACCCGCTATGTGACCGAGGTGATCGAGACCCGCCTGGCGAACGTGGCGGTGCCCGGCGACCCCGGCACGTTCGACGTCGTCGACGGAGCACCGGTGGCGGTAGACCCCCGGCCCGCTCGCCGTTGCTGCGCGCCGAACGCCGGCGAGACGGCGCTGACCGCCCTGCTCACCGGCAACCACGAGATCGCGCTGCACCTCACGGACATTCCCGACAGCGCCGGCGACCTGATCGCCGAGACCGGCATCCGCGAGCTCGTCGGGGAGTTCACCACCTACTTCACGCCGGGGCAGGCCAGGGTCACCAACATCCGCCGCATCGCCCAGTTGGTGCAGGGGGCGGTCATCGAGCCCGGCGAGACGTGGTCGGTGAACGACTACGTGGGGCGGCGCACCGAGGCGAAGGGATTCGTGCCCGCCGGGGTGATCTATCTGGGCAAGTTCCAGGCGGACGTGGGCGGCGGGGTATCGCAGTTCGCCACCACCCTGTTCAACGCGGCGTTCTTCGCCGGCTTGGACTTCGGGGAGTACCAGGCGCACTCCATCTACATCAGCCGCTACCCGTACGGGCGCGAGGCCACGATCTCCTACCCGCACCCCGACCTGCAGCTCATCAACCGCACGCCCTACTCGGTGCTGCTGTGGCCGACCTCCACCGAAGGGTCGGTGACCGTCCAGATCTACAGCACCTTGCACATGACCGTCACCCAAAGCGACCAGACCACCGAGGCTCAGGACCAATGCACCGCAGTCTTCACCGAGCGCACCCGCACCTTCGCCGACGGCAGTTCCACCACCGACATTGTGCGGGCTGTCTATCAGCCCGCCGAGGGCCTGAACTGCCAGGGAGAGCCCTTCGTGGCGCCGCCGGACTGCGAACCCGGCGAAGGGGCTGTGGACACCGACAACGACGGCTGGGTGGAGTCCTGCCGACCGCTGTGCCCTGTCCCCGACGGCGACGGGGCGCCGAGCGCGCCGAGCGCGTCCGCCGACGAGACGACGGAGGGCCGCACGAACTGCGTGCCGGTCTGCACCAACGCGGCTAGCGGAGGGAGCGAGGGCACGCCGGCGTGCATCCCGCTGTGCGGGCCCGACGACGCCGACGCCTCGCCGGGGAGCTGCGCCCGCCCCGCGGACATCCCCCGGTCGCCCGACGACCCGCTGGCGCCGTCCGCCGAGGACACTCCCGCCGACACGACGATGATCGAACCCGAGCAAGCCCCGGTCGAGACCAACCCGGAGACGGAGGCCCGACCTATCGACGGCGCATGAAGCCCCTCGTTGCCGATGTCGCCGTGGTGGGTGCCGGTCCCGCCGGGGCCGCCGCCGCCGTCGGGCTAGCGCGCGCGGGGCGGCGGACGGTTGTGCTGGACCGTTCGCCGTTCCCGCGCGACAAGTGTTGCGGCGACGGGCTCACCACCGGCGCGCTACGCCTGCTGGAGCACTTGGGGCTCGACCCGGCGGCGATCACCTCCTGGCGGGCGGCCACGAGCCTCGTGATCCGCGCCCCCTCGGGTTTGGAGGTGGCCTACCCGTTCAGCCGGCGCGGCCAGTGTGCCGCGACCGCCCAGCGCCGCCAGCTCGACTCGGCGCTGGTGTCCCTGGCCCGCCGGGCGGGCGCCGAGGTGCTCGACGGCCGTGCCTGTGAGAGCTTGACCGTCGGTGCCGACCGGGTGGTGCTGCAGGTGGCGGGGGTCGGTCCCCTGCATGCCCGCTATGCGATCGCTGCCGACGGCATGTGGTCGCCGGTTCGCCGGATGCTAGGGCTTGCGCTGCCCGCCTACCGGGGCGACTGGCACGCCTTCCGCCAGTACTACGCCGACGTGGGGCCGCAGGCGACCGCCTCGATGCGCGTCTGGTTCGAGCCGGAGATCCTGCCCGGCTACGTGTGGTCGTTCCCGCTGCCCGGCGGCGCCGCCAACGTGGGCTTCGGCGTGTTGCGCGCTACGCACCGCACGGGCAGCCTGGCCGGGCTGTGGGACGAGCTGCGCAGCCGCCCCCACATTGCCGAGGTGCTCGGCGCGGCGGCGACCCCGGCGGACCGGCCCCGCGCTTGGCCGATCCCCACACGCCTCGGCGAGCTGCCCCTGGCCTCCGAGCGAGTGCTGTTCTGCGGCGACGCAGCCGGGGTGGGCGATCCCATGACCGGCGAGGGCATCGGGCAGGCGCTGCTCAGCGGGCTGCTGGCCGCGGACGCCCTCGCTGCGGCGGGACCCGACGACGAGTCCGCCGCCCGGCGACACTACCGCTCCGCTGTGGCGCGCCACCTGGAGCGGGACTTCGTCTTCACCCGCTGGCTGGGGCGCGCCCTGCGCAGTCCCGCGGCCTGCAACGCGGCGGTGGGATTATCGGGGGCGACACCCTGGACGCGCCGCAACTTCGCCCGCTGGCTATTCGAGGACTATCCTCGGGCCCTCGTGCTGACCCCCGACCGCTGGCAGCGCGGCGCGCTCGGCGGCGGGGCCTTCGACGAAGCGAACGTGGCGATAGACGGCGAGCCCGGCGAGGAGCCCAGCGCCGAGGCGGTCAGTTGACCGAGACCGCCTCGCTCTCGGAGGACAGAAGAAGCCGCAGATCCAGCAGCAGGTTCGTGAACTCGGTGCGCGACACCAGCTCGCGCACACCGATCTCGCCGAGCTTGCCGTCGATCAGGGCGAGAGCCTCGGCGGTGTTGGTGGACTCCTCGGGAACGGGGATCTCGGTGGCCTTGGCAGCAGCGGCGGCTTTGGGCATGGCCCGATCCTCTCGTCTCGCACCGGCAATGCTCGGACCGCCGTCCTGGGGCGGTTCCGCCGCAGGCCGACGGCTACCCGGCTCCCCGGCTGTCCGTCTCTAGTGCCACAGTATCGGATAGGAGTGCGACATGGGCGGTGAACCGAGCGTCGCCGTCTATGAGGCCCGTGCCCGGGAGTGGATGAACCGCCGCTCCCGCAACTACGACGACCGCCTGGAGCGTTTCGCCGCCCGGCTCGCGGCGGACACCGAGGCCCGAGCGGACGGCGGCCGACCCGGCAACAACCAAGCGGCGGGCGAGCAAACACCGGGCCGCGCCACAGGGCGCAGGACCGGGCTGAGCGTTCCGGCCGGCGACAAGCCGGTGGCGGACCTGGGCTGCGGGCCGGGATGGCACCTGGAGGGCCTTCCGTCGCCGGTGCTGGCCTTGGACGCCAGCCGGGCGATGCTCGCCGAAGCGACAGCAGCGGCCGGGGGCGACGGCCCGCTGCGGGTGGCCGCCGACCTGCGCACCCTGCCGCTGCGGGACCGCTGCCTGCGAGCTGCGTGGGCCTCGCGCTCCTACATCCACCTCGCCCGCGCTGAGGTGCCCCTGGCGCTGGCCGACCTGCATCGGACCCTCGAACCCGGCGCGCCCGTGGAGCTTCACCTGTTCGAGGGAGACACCGAGTGGGACGAGCGGGCTGACGACGACTTCCCGGGGCGGCGCTTCTCGCGCTGGCCAGAGGACTGGCTGCGCGACGTCCTGGCAGGCGGCGGGCTGGCCGTCGAGGACATCGAGCACCGGGACGGGGTGCTGCTCATCGCCGCCACCCGCCTGCAAACCCTGGCCGACACGGTGGCGCCGAACATGCGGATGCTGATCTGTGGGCTGAACCCCAGCCTGGCGGCGGCAGCAGCGGGGGTGGGCTTCGCCGGCGCCGCCAACCGGTTCTGGCCCGCGGCCCGCGCCGCCGAGCTGGTGAGCCGGGACCGCGACCCTCGCCACGCCCTCACCGCACACAGCGTCGGCATGACCGACCTGGTCAAGCGGCCCACCCGTCGGGCCGCCGAGCTCACTGCCGCCGAGTATGCCGCGGGCCTCGCCCGGCTCGAGCGGCTGGCCGAGCGGCTAGCGCCGGGGGTCGTTTGCTTCGTGGGCCTCGCCGGCTGGCGGGCCGTATTGGACCGCCGGGCCACTCCCGGCCCCCAGCCCCGCCGCATCAGCGGCCGCCCCGCCTACCTCATGCCCTCCACCAGCGGCCTCAACGCCCGCACGTCCCTGGCGGAACTCACCGCCCACCTGCGGGCCGCTGCAGCTCTGCGCTAGCGGCGCGGTCGGCCACGACGGTGACGCTGTGGTGGAGTTGGAGGGCCGAGGCCGGCACCTGCGGCGCCACCGGACCTTCCAGGGCGGCGCGCAGGGCGGCGGCCTTGGACTCGCCGGTTGCGATCAGCAGGAGGTGCGCTGCCCGGAGGATCGTGCCGATGCCCTCGGTGATGGCGCGTCGGGGCACCTCGTCGGGATGATCGAAGAAGCGGGCGTTGTCGCGTCGGGTGGCCTCGCTTATGCGCACCACCCGGGTGGTGCTGTCCAGCGGCGACCCCGGTTCGTTGAAAGCGATGTGGCCGTTGCGGCCGATGCCCAGGATCTGTAGGTCCACGCCGGCGGCTAGCAGCCTGTCGTAGCGGTCGCACTCGGCCTCGAGGTCGCTGGCCGACGCGTCGGGGCCGGCCACCGCGCCCGGAACGAAGTCCACATGGTCGGCCAGCAGGCGGCGGATCACGTTGCGGTAGGCCTTGGGGTGGCTGTCGGGCAGCCCCAGGTACTCGTCCAGCAGGAACGCCCGCACCCCGGCGAAGCTCAGAGCTTCCTGACGGTGGCGGCGGATCAGCTCGCCGTAGAGCCCCGCCACCGAGCCGCCGGTGGCCAGCCCCAGCCGCGGCGCCAAGGAGGTCGCCACGCACCCCTGGACGACGTCGGCGGCAACCGACGCCAACTCGTCGGCGGCGGCGACGACGTGTAGCCGGGGCCGAGCAGCGGTCCGGCAACGATTCGACTCAGAGGCGGTCACTCGGTCGTCGCTGCGCCGGTGATGAAGGCCACCAGGTCGCTCTTGGTGACGTCGCGGACGGGGGCTTCGGCGGTTTTGCGGCCCTGGCGCAGGACGACGGCGTGATCGCACACGTCGATGACCCGCTCCATGTTGTGGGTGATCAGCATCACGGCCACACCGCTGTCGCGGAGGTTGCGGATCAGATCCAGCACCCGCGCCGTCTGCTCGACGCCGAGGGCCGCGGCGGGCTCGTCCAGCAGCACGATGCGCTGGCCCCAGGCCACGGCCCGCCCGATGGCCACGGCCTGGCGCTGCCCGCCGGACAGCAGCCCCGCGGCGCGCCGCAGCGACGGGATGCGGATGTCGAGGCGCCCGAGCGTGGCCTCGCACTCGGCCCGCATGCGCTTGTGGTCCAGCAGTCCGATGCGGCGCCCGATCGGGCCGCCCCGCAGGTGTTCGCGGTTCAAGAACAGGTTGGCCGCCACGTCGAGTGTGTCGATGACCGCCAGGGTCTGATGGACCGTCTCGATGCCGAGGCTGCGGGCCGCATCCGGCGTCGGGATGGCGCGCTGTACTCCGTCGATGCTGACGGTGCCAGCATCGGGCTGGTAGACGCCGGCGAGGCACTTCACCAGCGTGGACTTGCCGGCGCCGTTGTCGCCCAGCAGGGCGGTCACCCGGCCGTAGCGCAGCTCGATCGACACGTCCTCCAGCGCCTGCACGGCCCGGAACGCCTTGGAGACACCTTCGGCCACCAGCGCCGGCGCGCTCGGCGATTGCCCCTGCCGGCCCGGTGACGCGGTCACCGGATCCCCCTGCGCGCCGGAGCCCCGTACGCGCCGGGTTCCCTGTTCACGAGATTCCCCACCGCAGGGTCCGGCCGAGGGTGTCCCAGCAGCCCGCCACCGCCGGGGCGGCGGCCGCCACACCGCTGAGGCCCACCACGGCGGCACGGGTCACGAAGGCCTGTGCCCGGAAGCCGCAGATCACGGTGTCGCCCTCGCGCACGGCCCGGCCCGAGGGGGGGTGCAGCCGGGCGTAGTAGTCGATGCCGGCCGGGTCGGGGAAGTCCACCGCCACCGGCGGCAGATCCAAGTCGGCGGGGTCGGCGGCCAGCAGCGCCCCCGGGCTGTAGGGCGCGAAGACCGGATCGATGTAGAAGCCGCCGCCGAAGCACAGCGGCACGCCGCCGTGGAGGTGCGACACCTCGCTGAGGTAGCAGATCGCCGGGCGTTCGTGCAGGTCGGAGGAGGCGTGCAGCGGGGTGGTGCCGGTGAGGCCATGCCCCGGCTCCACCTGGGTGGCGCCGGCGCCAGCGAGTTGGTCCAGCACCACCGTCGAGGTGGTGCCGGGGGCGTTGATCGCCACCGTGGCGTCGCCTCCGAGGCGCCGGCGAGCAACTTCTGCGGCCCGCGCCAGGGTCGCGAAGTTGCGGGTGGTGCGGGCGGCGCCGGTGTCAGCATCGAACAGCAGCGCCGGGAAGGTCGTCAGCCCGGCGACGCGCACCCCTCGAAGCTCGCCCAGCCGGTCGATGAAGCCGCCGAGATCCGCCAGAGGCACGCCGCCCTCGTGGCCCGGGTAGAACTCGTCGCCGTCGTCGCAGACCCGCACGAGCAGGTCCTGCGTGCGCCCGGCCGCGGCGGACGCGGCGGCGGCCTCGGCGGCCTTGTTGGCGCTGAAGACCGTCCAGAACGCCGGTGCCAGCGCGGCCGCCTCCGACGCCTCGGCGCGGGGCACCTGCACGAGGTGTCCCAGGTGACCCAGCCGGTGGCCGGCGGCGGCGATGGCTCGGGCGCAGGCCATGTCCACCGCCACGAACCCGTCAGCGTCGCCGGCGGCCATGGCGTCGAGCGCGCCCGGCGCCCGGCCCACCTGCTTGGTCATGGCGAAGACAGTGAGGCCGCGGAGGTGCGCCTCGGCGCAGAAAGCCGCGCTGTTGGCGGCGATGGTGTCGAGGTCTAGGAGGTAGCTGTTGGGCGGAATCTCTCCGGCTCGATGCAGTTCCACGGCGGCTTCGAGGAACGGGCGGTTGCGCCGCAGCAGCACGTCGAGGAACATCGGCCCGTCCTCAGGTCTCGCGGCGCTCGCGCATGCTGAGGGCGACGGCCACCACGATGATCACGCCGCGGGCGATCATCTGGTCGGCTACCCGCAGGCCCATCAGGATCAGGCCGTTGTTCAGCATGGCCATGATGGCGGCGCCGACCACAGCGCCCGCCACCGAGCCTCGCCCGCCAAACAGGCTGGTGCCGCCGATGACCACCGCCGCGATGACCGTGAGCAGGTCGTTCTCGCCCAGGTCGTGGCGCCCGATGGCCAGCCGGCCGGCGAGCAGCACCCCGGCGAAGGCCGCCGCCGTGCCGCTTGCCACCAGCGCGCCGATGCGCACCCGGTCGGTGCGTATGCCGAGGGCATTGGCGGCCTCCCGGTTGGCGCCGGTGGCCAGCACGTAGCGCCCCCAGCGCAGGTGCCGCAGCGCCACATGGCCCAACGCCAGCGCCACGGCCGTCCAGATCAGCAGTGACGAGATCGGGCCCGCCGAGCCTGCCCCGAAGACCGCCGAGAAGCGGTCATTGCGTATGGGGTAGGACTGCAGGTTGTTCATGTTGCGGGCCACGCCGCTGATCACCCCCAGCATCCCCAGGGTCACCAGGAACGACGGGATGCGCACCTTGACTGCGATCAGTCCGTTCACGAGCCCGGCGGCCACGCCCACGCCCAGCGCTGCGAGCGTCCCGGCCCAGAACCCTGCGGCGGCCACGACCTCGGCCGCCACCAGCGAGGCCAGCGCAACCACCGAGCCCACCGACAGGTCGATCTCCGCCGCAGCGAGGGCGAAGGTCATGCCCACGGCCATGACGGCGATGGGCGCCGCCTGCCGGCCGATGTTCAACAGGTTGGACGAGCTCAGGAAGCCGTCGTCGCGCAGGATGACTGCGAAGGCCGCCAGGATCAGCGCGAACGCCAGATAGACGACGTGCTGCTGCAGGTCCCGGTCCCGCGGGCGCGCCCGCCGGCTGCGGTGAGGCAGCGACCGGCGGACGCGCCCGGCGCGCCAGCCGCCCACCTAGAGCGGTCCTCGCGCCGGCGGGGTTCCGCTCAGGCAATCACCCGAGCGCGTCGAGCACGACTTGGGGCGGATCGGTGGCGAGCGACTGCCGATACGCCTCGACGATATTGTCGGCGGTCACCGCGATCGCGGGCACCACGACGAACGCCGGGGCGGGCTTGCCCAGCAGCCCGTAAGCCCCTTCGACAGCCATCGTGCGACCCAGGTCGTAGGCCTCATCGGCGGCGATGCCGACCACGTTGCCGCCCTCCACGAGGTCGAGCGACACGTTGGTGTCCAGGTCCAGGGTCACCACCGCCACCTCGGAGGCGCCGGCGGCCCGCAGCGCCGCCAGCACGCCGTCGGCGGGGCCCGCCGACCAGGGGGCGTAGATGCCGTCCAGGTCGGGGTAGCGGGTCAGCAGCCCCGAGGCGATATCCTCAGCGGCCGCCGGGTCGGCCAGACCCTGCTCGGCCACAATCTCCATGCCCGGATAGTTGCCTTCGATCCACGCCTTGAAGGCCTGATCGCGCTGGTTGGTGACGTAGTACGGGGCGTCGTGGAAGATGTACCCCACTTCGCCCTCGCCGCCCAAAGCGTCGGCCAGCAGGTCGGCGGCGGCGATACCCATGGCAGCCAGATCGTCGGTCACCAGGCCCACATAGTCGACGCCCTGCACGTATCCCTCGGGCACGTTGGAGAGGAACACGAGTTGCACCCCGGCGTCCACCGCGGGGCGGAACGCCTCGGCGCCGGAGACGGGGTCGAGCACCAGGCTGATGATGATGTCGGGGCTCTGGGCCATGACGGTCTCGACGTCGTTTGCCTGCTGGGCGGCGTCGAAGGAGGCGTTGGTCTCTGCGATCACCTCGATACCCAGGTCGGCGAAGGCGTCGCGTGCGCCCTGGCTGACGGCGTCGGTGAAGGCGCCGGAGGTGTGCCACAGCAGGGCGGCGGTGTAGCCGCCGGCGCGCACCTGATCGGCCTCGGCGTCGGTAAGGCGGATCTCCGCCGACGACGTGGCCTCCTCGCCGCCGGGCCCCTGGGTCACCGGCGCCTCGAACGCGGGCGGAGGAGGTGGCGGTGGCTCTGGCGCCGGGGCAGGTGGCTCCGGCGCCGGTGGTTCAGGCGCGGGAGCGGGCGGCTCGGGCGCAGGCGCCGGTGGCTCCGGCGCCGGTGGTTCAGGCGCGGGAGCGGGCGGGTCGGGCGCGGCCGGCTCGGCGGCCGGCGCGGGCGCCGGCGGCGGCGCCGACGTCCCCTCGGAGTCGTCGTCTCCGCCGCAGGCCGCGGCGACCAGGCCGATCACGGCCAGTAGGCCGACCGCTGTCAGCAGTCGCAGTCGTGTGGTATTCGCTTTCATGCACCCCTCCTTAGCCAGGTGTCGTCTGCAGCTTCTGAACGCCGCACCACGACGCCACGAAGTGCGCCAGGGTGCGGGTCGCAGATATGAGTTCGTCGATTGCCAGGCACTCGAACGGCGTGTGGCAACAGGAGATGTCGCCGGGCGCGAAGTAGACGCCGGGGATGCCGAGGCTGGCCAGGAACGGCTTCTCGGACCAGTAGGGTGCGCCGGCGATTCGGGCCGGGGCGCCGGTCACGGCCTCGACGGAGCGTCCCAGCGCCGCCACCCCGGGATCGTCGGCGGGGATCTCGTCGGGGGTGCCGCCGACGGTGTGGTCACGAGGCGCGCTGAAGGTCACCGCGCAGGAGGTGCCGTGGCGCGCGGCCACCGCCTCGCAAATCCGACGGATGTCCTCGGCGGCGCCGTCAAGGTCCTCCCCCGGCAGGATCTTGCGGATCAGCGACAGCTCGAAGCGCCCCGGCACGGCGATGTTGCCGCCCGCGTTGACCCGCGTCACCAGCAGGAACGCCTCACCCAGCAGTTCGTGACGCCCCGCCGCGGCAAGTTCGGCGGAGTGGCGCCACAGGTCGCTCAGCAGCGCGTGCCCGGCGCGCAGCGCATCGATCCCCAACTCGGGCGTGCCGAAGTAGGCCGAGCGGCCCTCGAGACAGACATCGGCAATGAGGAACCCCATCTGGGCGGTGTAGATGGCCGACGTGGTGGGCTCGGTGTAGATGGCAAAGTCGGCCGCCGGGGCGGCGCCGAGCACGTCACCGAGGGCGGCCCGCATCCCTGCGGAGACGCCGCTTCCGGGCTGGCCCGACTCCTCATCGCACACGAACAGGGCGGTCACCGGCCCGGCCGGCCGATGACCGGTGCGACCCAGGGCGCGCAGAGCTTCGATGGTGGCGCAGATGCCGGCTTTCTGGTCAGCGACTCCCCGCCCCCAGATGGCGCCGTCGACGAGGTGTGCGCCGAAGGGGTCGGCGCGGTCGGTGCCGTGCCAGTGCGCACGCCAGTCGTCGGTCGCCACGGTGTCCAGATGGCCGGCCAGCACCAGCGAGCGTCCCCAGCCGGGCGCGCCGGCGACCCCGTACACGTTGGGGCGCCCCGACGCCACCTCGGCGGTGCGCACCTCGTCCCAGCCTCCGGACGCCAGCTGCGCGGCCACCCAGTCGGCGAACTCGCCCTCGGCGCCGGTGATGCTGGGGATCCCCACCGCGGCCCGCACGAGCTCCACCAGCGCCTCGCCGTCCACCGCCCCAGCAGCCGCCTCTGCAACAGCCGCGACGTCGGGATCGACGGCGGCCGGCGCTGCCGGCTCGGCGACAGTCATCGCGCCCGCGCCGCTCACCGGATCGCTCCCCGTTGGCCAGCGCCGTCGAGCGTCTGCTCCACCAGCGAGTCCCGCAGCGACGAGACCGCCAGCGAGACAGCTCCCAGGAACGTGGCCCTCCGTCCCAGCTCCGAGGCCGCTAACTCAGGCGGGCGCGCCAGCAGGCCGTCGAGCTCGCCGGCGACGGCGTCCACGAAGACGGGGTTGGTGCCCACACCGCCGCCGAAGACGATCAGGGCGGGATCGTTGATGAGGCACAGGTGCGTCACGGCGTAAGCCATGGCGCTGGCCGCCTGCGCCAGCGTGTAGCCGGCTGCCTCGTCGCCTGCGGCCGCGGCGGCGAAGATATCCGCCACCTCCGCCCCGGCCGCCAACGCAGAGCAGCGCCCGTTGCCCACCGCCCCGCCGAAGATCCGCCGGATGGCCGGCGCCGAGGCGACGTCCTCCAGCGTGGCCCGGCCCACGAGCGCGGAACGGTGCCCGGCGGCTGTTGGATCCCCGCCGGCGGACCCGTGCAGCCCCGGCAGGATCAGCGAGCCCAGCTCGCCGGCGGCGCCGGTGCCGCCCCGGTACAGCTCGCCGCCGATGATGAGCCCGGTGCCGATGCCGGTGCCGATCGAGACGGCCGCGAAGTCGCCGCGGTCCGCGCCGGCGCCGGCCTCGCCCACCGCTGCGAGGTTCACGTCGTTGTCGACCTGCGTCGGCACGCCGAGTCGGTCCGTGAGGTGCGCCCGAATGGCGAAGCCCTCGAAGCCGGGCAGGTTCAGCGCCATCTCCACGCTGTCATCCGCGGACCGGTACACGCCGGGCACCCCCACGCAGGCAGCCCGCAGCCGGCTCGACCCGCCGGCGATGCCCTCCAGCAGACGCTGGGCGGTCTCGACGACAGCGTCGGCGGCGGCGGACGCGTCGGGGGGCGTCGGAAGCATCTCCTCGGCCACCGGGCGCCCCAGCAGGTCGGCGACGCCCACGATGATCTTGGTGGCGCCGATGTCGGCCGCCACGACGAGGCTGGAGTCGGGCACTAGCTCGTAGAGCGCCGCCGGGCGCCCGATCCCCCCGCTGGGGCTGCCGGCATCGGCCATGCGCACCAGCCCGGCGCCTTCCAGTTCCCCCACCAAGGTCGAAACGGTGGGCTTGGACAGCCCCGTCGCCCGCGCAACGTCGGCCCGCGAGATGCCCTCGGGCGCCACGTCGAGCACCACGTCCACGATCTTCCGGCTGTTGATCAGCCGCAGCAGGCTGGAGTCCGACCGGCCATGCATCGTTTGTCAGTCTAACTTACTAACTAACCCTGTCAAGGCAGGCTCAACAGAAGGCCGGGCCGGGGGGGGCCGGGGCCGCTCAGCGGCTGTCGTACACGACCAGCGTGTCGCTGCCGGAGCGCCCGAAGACCTCCGGCGCGTAGATCTCCTCGGCTCGGGCGGGGGGCACGACGAAGGTGCCTGGGGTGGTGGCGCGGGCGACGTAGCTGTATTCGTGGGTACCCGCCCACAGGTACGAGGCGAAGGCCTCGGCCCGGTCGTCGCGCAGGTTCTGGTGGCGGTACCAGGTCCAGCGCCACCAACCGCGGCCGTCGCCGGTGTCCACGTCGCCGGTCACCGCCAGAGCGGGGTTGAGCGGCTCGAGGCCAGCCGGCAGCGGATCGATCAGCACCATGTTGGTGCGCCGGCTGTCGTTGACCATGCTGACGTTGACCCGCACCTCCGCGCCGGCCCGGACGTGCCAGACGCCGTACTCGTCAAGCCGCACGTCGCCGGGGTCGCCCACCGCCTCGTAGCTGCGCTGCACCACGAAGCCGCGGTCCAACGGTTCCAGATCCAGGTCGTCGGGGGCGTAGCGGAGGCCGAGCCGATAGTAGAGGCGGCCCTCGCCGTCCTTGGCGACGATGAGGTCCGAGTCGCCCGCCGCCAGCAGCTCGGCCATCGGAATCAGGGTGACGGCCCGGTCGGCGCTGCGCCCGGCGTAGCTGTGCTCGGCCGCGTAGAGGTCGCCCAGCCACACCCGGGCGACGAAGTCCGGGGCGGTCGCCTCGAAGGCGTCGAAGTAGCGACCGAGCGCCAACAGGATGAAGGTGTTCTCCTGGACGTTGTTCCAGCGGCCCCGGACTCGGTGGGCCAGCAAACCGGCCACGACTTTCGGGATGAGCTCCGAGGAGGGCGCCATGGTGATGAGCGCATCGAGCACGATGCCGTCGGTGCGGCGGTCGGAGTGCAGCAGCAGGTAGGCGTCCTCGCCGTAGTCCGTTGCGAAAGTGGCCGCCCCGGCGGTCTCGACGGCGCTGTTGTTGAGGATCCGTCCGATCTCGGCCTCGATGCCGTCGTCGTCGACCACGGGCCAGAGCCAAGCCAGGGCATCCAGAGGGAGAGCCCCGCGCCGGCGCTCCCACAGGGCGCGGGCCTCATCGGCCACGTCCTGCCCGTCCAGGGCGCGCACCGACAGCGCGTACGCCACCAGCATGTCCTTGGCCCGCTGGCTGTACCTCGACTGGATCCAACGCTCGATGCTCGTCAGGTACCAACGCCCGTCTTCCATCACTCTCGGCGGCACGTCGAAGCCGTTGTTGCGCGCCACGACGAGGGCGTGCATCGCCTGGACCGACGTGTACGGGTTTGATCCCTGCCTGCGGGACCACCACGAGAACCCGCCGTCATAGCTGTTCTGAAGAGCCGCCAGCGCCGAGATGTCGCTGCGCACCCTCGCATCCAGATCAGCGGGGCCGGCGAGCCCCTCGGCCGCGAACGCCGCCAGCACGTCCCGGAGCGCTGAAATGGCCAGGATGCGGCCCGCGTAGGCATCCGCGCACTGATACTGGTAGTCCGCCAAGTACAGCATGGCGTCGCTCAGCGCCGACAGCGCAGTCGAGGACGTGTTGACCTCCAGCCCGCCGAACTGCGGGATCACTCCTGTCGGGGCGTCCACCGCTTGGATGACCGCCCCCTCATCCACCACCCCGTAGGCAGCGAAGGCCTCGCTGGTCGCCGGGGTGTAGACCGGCAGCGACACGACTTGGGCGTCCGCGTGGGCGGCCGAGACCGCCGCCACCCGGAAGCGGGCCACCCCCGGGGCCAGCGTCCGCGCCCGGAACGACACTGCCACCCGATCGTTGGCCGGGACCGTGACCCGCCGGCCCGCCGAGCCGAGGAGCTCGAGGTTGGCGGTCTGCACGACCACGTCGATCTCCATGGCCGAGTCGGTGAGGTTCTGGACCGTGATCGGCAACTCGAACTCGTCGCCGTAGTTCAAGAACCGCGGCGCCGACGGGCGGACCTGCAGCGGCAGCCGCGCCGTGATGGCCGACTCGCCCGTGCCGAAGCGATGGGCCTCATCGGCGGCGACCGCCATCACCCGGTAACGGGTCAGATTGTCGGGCAGCTCGAACTCGACGGTCACCCGCCCGTCGGCGTCGGTTTCGGCGTCCGGCTCGAAGATCGCCAGAGGGTTGAGATCCTGGCGCACGTCGACCGCCTGTCCAGAGCCACCGGAGCGGTCCACCGCGTCTGCCGCCGCGGCGTTGCCCGCTGCTTCCATCGCCGCGAGTTCGGCCATCAGTAGCTCGAATTCGATCTGGCCGGCCAGCCAGCGCGGATTCTCGACCAGGATCGTGCGTCTGGCGCGATCCGCCTCCAGCCGGGCAGTCCGGGGCCGATAGAACACCTCGATAGGGTCGATCAGTTCGTAGTCGGTGAGGGCCAGCACCGCCTCGTCCACCACGATCACGAGGACCCCAGCCCCCGCCACCGGCGCCCCGCCGGCATCGCGAACCTCGAGGTCGACCCGCGTGGCGCCGCCCGGTCGCACCACAGTCGAGGCCGGCGACACCGCGACCTCAAGGGACCGCTGCACGGGCGGCACCCGCAGCACGATCTCCCCGGAGGCGTGGGCGGGTCGGGGCGGCGCAGCGGAGCGGAAGGTGCCGTAGCCGGCGGTCCGAGCGGTCACCGAGGCGAGATCCACCCGCACCCGCAACTCGGGCACATGGGCCTCGGTTATCGGCACTTCGAGGACCGCGGTGTGGTCGCTGACGTCGAACTTTCGGGTTTCGATGATTCGGTCGTGTGCGACGGTGAGGACACCGCTGGCGGTGGCGAAGGGCGAGTTGACGAGGATCTCCGCCACCTCGCCGGCGGCGTAGGTCGCTGCGTCGGGAATCAACTCGGCGTCTTCGAGTGCGACGTTGCTGTCGGCGACGAAGGCGTCGGCGCCGGCGACCCAGCGGGTGATCTCGGAGCGGTTCACTCGCCCCCGATCGTCGGCGACGCGCGCGGCGATGCGGTACCGACCGCCGGTCTCGGCGGCGAACTCACAGGCAACGGGGCGCTGCGCCGAGGTCGCCTCGCAGGTCTGGCGGTCAAGAGCCTCCTCAACCCACTCGCCGTCCACGTAGCTGTCGACGATGCGCGCCGCGGTCACCTCGACGGCTCGGTCGGCGATCGGGTTGCCGTCGATGTCGGTCACCACCGCCTGAACGTCGATGCCGTCGCCCAGCCTCACGAAATAGCGGTCCGAGCGGAGGCCGACATACAGCTCGCCGGCGTGGGCCAGGTAGCTGGACGCCGACGCCCACCGCTGAAGGTTGACGTCGATCACCCGCGCCTCGGCGGTCACCGCCACCGGGAGGCCGTCGCCGTCGGTTGCGAGGTCGATGCGCAGGCTGTGGTTGCCGGCGGTATCGGTGGCCCCGAAGTAGCTCCCGGACTCGCCCTCATTCGAAGAGGCGCGGTAGTGCCACCAGGGCCGCCACACGCCGAAGGTGAACTCACGCCAGCCGGGCGGCGAGTACAAAGCCGGGCGCGTCGTGACCACCCAATCCACCTCGGCGCCGGCGAGGGCGCCACCGGAGTAGTACCGAGCCTGCACCGAGACAAGCGCCGGCTCGTCGATGAGGTGCGGGCCGGCCGCCTCGAGCCTCGTCTCCACCTCGAATTCGGGCCGGCGGAACTCCTGAATCTGGAAGCTGTGGGTGTGCTCGCTGGTGCCGGTTCTGTCCGCTCGCACCAGGCTGATCCGACCGCGGCCCAGATTCGCTCCCGCGCTCAGCTCGAAGGCGAGATCGAAGCCGCCGAGGGCGTCGGTGCGCACGTCGCCGCCGGCCAGCTCGTTGCCCGAGCGGTCGTAGGCCACGTAGCTGATCAGCTCGCCCGAAGGCAGGAACTCCAAGCCGCCGTCGCCGCTCACGTCGAGGTTCCGCGCCCAGCCCTTGAGGTGCAGCGTCTCACCGGGACGGTAGATGGCGCGGTCGTCGGTGGTGTACCAGACGGTCTGGTCCTCCTGGGGCCACGCCGCGACTCGGGCGGGGCTGAGGGCCCAGTCTGATCCCAGCGAGGCCACTGCCCAGGAGAGCGAATCGCCGTCGAGCGCAGTCCGGGCCAGCCCGTCCTCGTCTGTCGCCAGCTTGTCGCCTCGACCTTCGAGTTGGATCTCCACGCCGGCCAGCGGAGCGCCCGTTCGCAGATCGGTGGTCCACACCGCCACATCGCGATGGTCGCTGATGAGGTCCACGCCGATGTCGGTGTCCTGCACCCAGGCGACCTGCGGGAATCCGACCTTGTAGGGGTCTGCTGCTGCCGACGGGTCCTCGATCCCCCGCGGCAGCCCGGCGCCTTCGACGATCATGACCACATGGCCGTGTCGGCCGCCGAGGGCGCCGGAGAGATCGATGGGCACCTCGGTGAAGGCGCCGTCGACGACGCCGGTCTGGATCGTCCGATCCGCCGTCAGCGGCCACGGCACCCCGAGCGCCCGCGGGTCGCGCCAGCCGCGGACGGAGCTCACGAAGGTCCGATACGCCCCGTAGTCGCTGGGATCCACGGCGTAGAGGCGCACGCGTAGCTGCTTCCACTGGCGCACGATGACCGAGAGCCGCTGCGACGTGGTGAGCGGGTCGAGCGTCGTGAAGTCGCCGCCGAGAAGATAGATGAGCGGGCGATCCGCCTCGATCTCGAACTCGACGGTCGTGGGCCTCCCTAACCGCTGGCCGAAGACGTCGCGTACCGAGGCGGGGACTGTGACCCTGTAGACCGTGCCGTCGGCGGTGGGGCCATCGATGCTGACGGATGCGCCGCCCTCGTAGGCCGAAATCGCAACGTCGGGAATCGCCGGCGTGATGGAGAACTCAGCCGCCTTCACCGTCGTCACGTCGAGTGGGTTGTTGAAGTACACGGCGAGGGAGTCCCCCGGCACGCAACCCCACCGCTCGCAGTTCGTTCCCTCCACCTGCAAGGGCGCATACGTGCGGGCCTCGAGGGTCCGCGTGCTGGCGGTGGTGTTCGGGCCCTCTGCCGAGGGCACACGCGGCCCGACGGTGACCTTCACCGGAGACTCCGGCTCGAGGGGCGCCACAGGTCGGAACGCCACCCAGCCGCCGTCGAGCGCGTCGTACTCGATCCAGAAGCTGATGTCCTCGTCGGCCTCGACCTCCGCGGTGGTCGCGAGGCGGACCGGGCGCTGTCGACCGTCGGCTTCGAGCGTGACGGCTTCGAGGACCGCCGCAGGATTCACCCGCTGGTCGAAGGTGGCCAGGAAGATCGGCGTCAATCCGAGCGGGGAGCTCTCGGCGATGAGGTCCACCACGCTGGGCGCCGGCGTCTCGAACTCGAAACCGAACGTCTCGGCCAGTACGCCGCCGGCTTGAGACCTGGTCCCTGCGGGGATCTCGACGCTGTAGCTCGTCGCCATGGGCAGGCGGTCGAAGATGTCCGGGTCGTGCTCGAAGCGGAGCGTGCGGGTACCGATCCACTGCCAGCGACCCGGCAGTCGCGGCGTGATCCTCGCCGGAACGTCGAGGGCGTCGAGCTGGCCGAGCGTGGCCAGGGGCACCATCGGCTGGTTGAAGGTGACGCTGACGAACGGAGCGATGCCCACCTCGCCCTCCGGTTGGACTCGCAGAACCTTCAGCGGCCCGGTATCGACAGCCGGCGCGGAGACGTCCGGGCCGGCCGGGAACGGCTGATCCACGGTCCTGCCGGTGCGGGGCGGGGGCAGCGATTCGACCGGCCGGTTGAAGGCGGTCACGTCGGCAGCGTCGGCCTCCCACGGCGGCAGCCGGTCGATCACCGCCTGGACTTCGGCGTCGTCCAACTCGACGCCTGCGACCAGCGGAGCAGTCGGCGAAGTCCTGCCTTCGGTCCCCGAGCCCTCGCTCAGGCGAATCGCCAGCCCGCCGCCCGACCCCGTGGCGCCGTCGCCTTCGTCGCCCGTCGCCGCTTGCGCACCTCCAGCGGTGCCGGTACCGATCAGCAGCGCCAGCACCAGCCCCGCCGCCATCCAGCGCCGCAGCATCCCCCTCATAGGCCCCAACTATCCCACACGCCCGCCCCGCCCCGTCGACGGGTCACACCCTGCGGGCAGCGGCCCGACCGCCAAGGCACGCGCCCGTAGCGAACAGCTACTGTAAAATTGTTAGAGTAGTTTCGAGTAGACCCCGAGCTCGGCGAGAACTACCAGGTCAGGGCGGCGCGACGGCTGATCCGACTCGATCGCTACTGTAAACCTCAGTCCACGCGGAGCTTCCAGTAGGCCCGCGGGTCGTTCTTCGACTTGCCCACCCACTCAATGAGCCCCTCCCGTTCCAGCGATCGGAGTTGGCGCAGCACGGCCGGGCGAGAGCTGCCGGTCGCCTCAGCCGCTTCTCCCGTGCTCAGGCGGCCGGCCTCGCGGATCAGGCGGAGGATACCCCGCGCAGCCCGCGGGAGCCGCTCCTCCAGCGCCCTGTCCACGACCGCCGAGGAGAGCGTCAGCCGGACGCTGCCCGCGGTCTGCACGTAGCCCGGGTCGGCCAGCCCGGCGAGTCTCATCTCGTCGAACATCCGGCGGATGCCCTCACCGAGTTCCTGGGCGAGCCGCAGGTCGGCGCAGACTCTGGCCACTCTCGGATTCCGGGCGAAGCGGGAGATTTGCAGGGGATCCCGCAGGTCGACGACCCCGGGGAATCTGCCTGGGCTCTCGATCTCGACACGGTCGTCGAAGATCTCCACCCTGATGTGGTCGCCGCCGATGCTGTAGGACCGGTGGATCACGGCGTTCACGAGGCCTTCGAGCCACGCCTCAGTCGGAATGAGCGGGATCCGCTCGAAACGGTCGCCCGCGGCCAGGGCGCGTCGGGCGGGCAGGGTGTCCACGATGGCCCGGCGGGCCTCGCCGAGCAGCAGCGGGATCGGACCCTCGATGCGCACGTCGGAGAGGAGTTGCTGCCTGGCGCCTGAGCCGCGCTCGCTGCCGCCGAATCGAAGCACCCGAACGGATGCGCCGGGCAGCCAGCGCTGCGGGTTGGCGCCGAACAGCAGCACAGCCGCCACGGTGAGCTCGCCGGAACGAGTGAGCAGGCCGCGGGCGTCGAGCAGCCTCTCCGGGTCAGGATGTTCGAGCGCCCCGGCGTAGTTGCCTAGGAGCTCGCGGTTCAAGTCGTCCAGGCCAGCTCCGGCGACCGGTGTGACCTCGTAGGCCGCTTGGCCCTTGTCGTAGAGCAGCTCCTGGCGCTGGGCGTAGGTGAGTCGGCGGTTCTCGTCGCCGACCCGCAGGTATACCTCGTCCTTGCGGTTGGTGTGGACCTGCTCGGACACCTCCACCTGAACGACGAACAGCCGGTCTCGCTCGCCCCGAGAGTTGCGGCACTCCACGAGCTGCGCCTTGTGCGGCACCGGCGGCGCCGTGAAATCGATCGCCGCCTGCTGCCATCGGGCCAGCATGGCCGGACCCGCCGCGTCGATGCCCTCGACCTCCCCGTTCCACAGGCCGACAACGACTGTCCCGCCCTCGGCGTTGGCGAACGCGAGCAAGGTGTCGGCCAAGTCCCGCGCCCCGACTCGGGCGCTCTTGCGGTCGAACCACTGGTCCTCGGCAAGGCCCAGCAGCTCACTCGCCCGACCCTCGGGCCCCAGCCCAAGCGCCCGCTCCACCGCACCCGTCGTCACGGCACCTACTCTAAAATGTTTAGAGCAGCAAGCATCGCCACCGACCCAGCCGACCGCCATGCGCCGTCGGGCGGCGGAGGTGGATACGGCAGAGCTACTATAACAATGTTAGAGTAGCTTCTAGTAGGCATCGCGCTCGACGAAAACTCCCTGGTCAGGGCGGTGCGACCACGGATCCGACTCGATCGCTACTGTAAACCTCAGTCCACGCGGAGCTTCCAGTAGGCCCGCGGGTCGTTCTTCGAGGGGGTCGCAGACCCAACGAGCCTGGCAGGAACTTCGCCGCCGTCGCGCGCCACGAGGCCAGCGGAAGAACCGCCCAACATCGGCGGAACGAACCCCCGGTTCGGCTGACCGGCGGCGGTGGCCGCGGTCGGTCGCGCTTGGAGGACTAGCGTGGGGTGGCCCAATTGCGCTCTGTCGAACGCCCCGAACGGAGGCACATGTCTGACGACGCCGGTACAGGCCCTGTCCACGACGCGGCCGCGGTCATGCGCGAGGCGCAGGCCACCCTCGACGAACACGCCCGGCGGGAGACCGACGGCCTGTGGCTGGAACGCCTGACCGCAGGCATCGCCCCGCACATTCGCGACTGGAACGTGGACGGATGTTGGCGTTGGGAGGACTGGCCCGACCGCGACGCTGTGATGCCCGAAGGCACTCCGAGCGTGGATGTCGGCATCGACCTCGTGGCGCGCCGCCGCGACGACGGCGGCTGGATCGCGATCCAAGCCAAGTCCCGCAAGCTCGATTCGTTCGGCCGGGGCGAGCCGATCACCTCGGGCGATTTGGACAAGTTCTTGGCAGCCGCCGCAAAATCCGACATCTGGGCCGAGCGCTGGTTGGCGGTCAACGGCGCCGTGCCGCTGGGCGGACATTCGCCGGGCAAGGTCAGCATGTCGGGCGCACCGCTCAAGGTGCTGAACGTCGCGCAGGCCGTTGAGTCTCAGCTCACGGCGTTCGCCGGAACCGAATCCGATCCTTGCCCGCACTGCGAGGCGAGCGCCGACACCGTCTCGGGCAATGTCGAGCAGGATTCGATACAGACGCGCTCGTGCATGCAGCGGGAGGCAGTCGAGAAGGCCGTGAGCCGCCTCCGCGCCAACGAGCAGTCCGATGAGGCGAGCATCCCACGGGGCGAGGCGCGCGGTCGCATCGTCCTGCCCTGCGGCACAGGCAAGACACGCATCGCGCTGCGCATTGTGGAAAAACTGACCTATCCCGGCGAGCTGTCGGTGGTGCTCTGCCCCTCGATCGCGCTGGTCGCGCAGATCCGCCGCGAGTTCCTGCAGCACGCCAAAGGTCCGATGCGGGTCATGGCGGTGTGCTCGGACCAGGGAGTCGCCGCGGACGAGGAGCAGGTCGCCAACGACGACGACGCCACCCTCGATAGGGGCTCAGCGACGACCGAGGAGATCAAAGGGTGTCCCGTCACCACCGACGCTGACAAGATTGCAGCCTGGATCCGGGAGCGGCGCACGGGGGCGTCCGCCGCCCAGGTGAGCTTGATTTTCGGCACCTACCAGTCGGCGCAACGAGTCGCCGAGGGCATCAAGCAGGCTGAGGCCGCCGACGCCTTCAAGGTGCTGATCTGCGACGAGGCGCACCGCACAGCGGGCGTGCGCCGCCATAAGCGCAGCACCGCAGCCGAGGACCGGTTGCGGGAGTTCACGCTGTGCCATGACCGCCGAGCCTTTCTGGCGACGTACCGCGTCTATCAGACCGCCACGCCGCGCATCTACGGCGACGCCGCCTTGGCAGGGGCGTCGAGCCGCGCCGACTTCGTGGTGCGCGAGATGGACGATCCAGAGGTGTTCGGCGTCGAGCTGTACCGGCGCTCCTACGCCGACGCCGTTCGCAACGGCTGGCTGTCGGACTACCGGATCATCGCCATGGCTGTCGGCGGCCAAGAAGCCACCGACGTCGCCAACGAGTTGGTGCGCGAGGCCGACGAGCAGGCGGCTCGCGACGCCGAGGCGGCGGCCGGACGCGGCCAGAAGGTGAAGGCACCGAGCCACCGCGCGGGCAGGCTGCCGAGCACCGGCGACTACCTCAAGGGAATGGCGTTCGCGCTCGTGATGGGCGGCGCGGCGCGGGCGAGCGACGGCGGACGCGTGTTTCTTCGGTCCTGCATCGGATTCCTGAACACCATCGCCCGCAGCAAGGCAATGACCTCGGTTCTGCAGTCGGCGGCAGTACGAGCATGGGTCACCAAGCAGACCCACGATCCCACCTCCGCGTACCGGCTGGAACACCTCGACGCCTCATCACCGGTGGCTGGCCGCGACGAGGCGAAGCGCAGGCTCGCCGCGGCCACATCCGAGGCGCCGCACGGGGTTCTGAATGTCGGGATCTTCGGAGAAGGCACGGACTCGCCGTCGCTCTCGGCGGTCGCATTCTTGGAGCCGCGCAAGTCCCCGATCGACGTGGTGCAAGCGGTCGGCCGAGCGATGCGCCGCGCCAAGGGCAAGGACCTCGGCTACATCGTCGTGCCGGTCGTCATCCCTCCGGGGGTGGACGCCGAACGCCATCTGGCCATCAGCGACAAGCACGAGGGCTGGAAAGAACTCGGCGACATTCTCCAAGCGCTGCGCGCCCACGACAAGCGCATCGAAGACGCGCTGCCGCAGATGCTCACCATTCAGCTGCCCCCCGAGCCTGCTCCGGAGCGAGAGGCGAGGACCGCCGTCGCGGTCGGCAGACCCGACAGAACGAGGCTCGAGTACGCGGTCGTGAACGGCAGCCGAGACCGAGCCGAGGACACCGCCCGAGCCGCGGTGCGCGACGACCGCCCGCTACTGGACTACGACAACACCGAACCGTTCGACGAGACCCGTTGGCGGGCGCTCCAAGACGAACCGACCTCGTTGATCGTCCACGTCCAGCGACCCGACGGCAGCACCGCGACCCGCGAGGACTCGGTGGTTCGCCACAAGCCGAAAGCCAACCAGCCGCTCGGTCGGGTCAACGAGCGCCAGACCAAGCGGCGCGCCGGACAGGTGGCCGACGGCAAGCGGGGACGAGAGTTGCCGGACGCCGCAGAACGAGCCCGCCGCCGCGCCGAGCGCGAGGCCGAGAGGCAGTCCGCGTTCGAGGGCCACGTCCAGGGCGTGTTGATCAATCTGTCCGAGCAACTCGGCGGGAACATCACGATGAACCTGCTGGAGAAGTCCGGCCTCACGGGAAACAAGGTCCAACGCGACCTGAACCTCCTGGCCGACGCCGTACACCAAGCGGCGCGGCACCTGCACGACGAGGCCGGCCTCGCCGCCGCGCTGGACGCCCACTTCCGACTCGACGGGCTGGCCGCGCCGAAGCAGGGCAAGCCCAGAGCCGACGGAGCGACCGTCGCCGCGCTGCTGTGGATGAACGCGGCGATGCTGCATCAGCGTGTCCACGCGGGCGGCTGGCTCGGACTGCACGGCATCGACTCCCTGGCCGACATCAAGGCCTCGCCCGAACCAGAGGAAGGGTTGCGCGACTCGTGGCAAGCCATAACCCGGCAGGACTTCCTGCCCGTGATCGAGCCGGCCGCGCTGGCGTTGAGGGCTGCGCGGCGCACCGGAAGGCTCGGCGGGCTGCGCCGCGCTCTGCGCCATCTGGCAGGCGAAGCCGAGCAGATCGCGGAGACCTACGCCGACATGGGCACCGATCACGCCGGCGCCCTGTTCAACGAGGTCATGGGCGATCAGTCTTCGGACGGCGCGTTCTTCACCCGACCGGTCGCCGCCACCATCGCCGCCCGGCTCGCGCTGGAGGCCGCCGACCCCGACGACGCGCTGGACTGGTCCGACCCTGCCACTTGGCGCGCCCACAAGACCGTCGACTTGGCGTGCGGGTCGGGCACGTTGCTGGCCGCGGCGATGACCGAGATGAAGCGCCGCGCCGAGCACCACGGCGCCGACCGCGACCGGCTGGCGGAGCTGCAGAAGGTGGCAGTCGAAGAGACTCTGAAGGGGCTCGACATCAACCCGGTGTCACTTCAGTTGGCCGCGACGCAGCTGATGTCGGGCAACGTCGACGTGAAGTACCGGCGGATGGGCCTCCACTTGATGCCCTACGGACCGCAGCCCGACAGAACGGTCGCGGCCGGATCGCCAGAACTGTTCGGGAGCCAGAGAATCGCGAACGCCGGCCGCCTGTTCGACGACGACGTCCACTCAACCAGGGTTGAGACTGGTGCCAACGACCACGGCGCTCTGGAGGGGCCCGAGATGGACGACGCTGTCGCCGCCGCCGTCGGCGCCCGCATCGTCATCATGAACCCGCCGTTCACGAACCGCACGAAGATGGGCGAGAAGTTCGACAAGGCCACCCAGCAGGCCCTCCGGCGCAGGATGGACAACCTGGAGGGACTCCTAGAGCGCGCCGATCCGCGCCTTAGCGAGTTCTTGGACAAGAACTCGCTAAGGCCGCGATTCGCGGCCCTAGCTGACCTCTGCCTCAACCGCCAAGAAGGCGTATTCGCCACGGTCATACCAACGACCGCCCTCACCAACCCATCGGGGCTGCAGGAGCGCCTGGAACTCGCCGCTCGGTTTCACGTTCACACGATCCTCACCTGCCACCATCCCAACGACATCAACCTCAGCCAGAACACCAACGTCAACGAGAGCATCGTCGTGATGCGGCGATCTCGCGCCGACGCCCCCCCCCCCCCCCCCCCGCCCCGCGGTCGCGCGGACGGGGGGGGGCGGGGGCGGTGGGGGGGGGGG
>VXNF01000031.1:63654-64882 GCA_009840735.1 Acidimicrobiia bacterium
CCGCAGACCAGGATCATCAGCCTCGACAGGTTTCCCTTCGACGATGCGGAGGCAGCGGATCTCTTCGCGGCGCTCGAGGGCGTCGGCACGGGCGGTGTGATCCCAGACGGCTGGGGCGAAGTCTCGGAGTGGCCGGCCGAACGAGTTGCCGACGGCGACTGGTCAGCGGCGGCGTGGCGGTCTCCCGCGCTGGCCGAAGCGGGCGCGCGGTTCGCTGAACACGCCGATCTGGCGTCGCTGACGGGCAACCAAGAGAGAGAGAGAGAGACGAGTCCACAAGACCGGCCCGGGGCTCAGCGGCAACTACCGCAAGACAGCGCATGCGGCAGGAGGCGCCAAGTGATGGTGCATGCGACGTTGCAGACGCTCTACAGCGATTACCGCAAGACCGTAAGCCGAGCGGGTCAGGCGTAGTCGTGTCTGCCACGGGTCAGCACATGCGCGGCGATTACCGCAAGCGGAGCAGCGGCCGAGAGGCGTTCCCGGTCTTGGCCTCGAAAGGCGCCGACGGCCAGAAGCGGATCGAGGCCGAGCCTGACGAGTACTGGGAATGGACCAAGTCAGGCGACCCGCCGATCCTGGAGAAGGCGGGGCACCTACTGGTGTCTATGGGGCAAGACGTGTCGACGGCGAGGCTCACTGCGGTCGCATCGGACATTCGCTACGTCGGACAGGGCTGGATGCCTGTCACCGGGCTGGACGCGACGCAGGCGAAGGCTGCCGCTGTGTTCCTGAACTCAACCCCTGGCCGGTTGCTGGTCATGGGGCGTCCGGGCAAGAAACTCGCCTTTCCTTTCTACAACCCCGCGGTCTGGCGTTCACTGCCGATCCCAGATCTCGCCTCCTCGCGCATCTGCTCCACGCTCGCCGGCTGCTGGGAAGCCACCCGACACGAGATCGTCCCGCAGTTCCGCGACGGCTACACCGACGTTCGCCGCCGCTGGGACCAAGCGGTGTGCGACGCCTTGACCTGGGACATCCACGAAATCGCAGAACTCGGCAAGCTGCTCGCAGACGAGCCGTATGTGCGAGGAGTCGCCTACGGGCAGTGGAAGGCGTGACGCGCTCTCGCCACAGGGCGAATCGGGGCCGCGTGCCGCGCAGGGGGGTGTCGGCGCGAGGCGTCGGCCGGTGTTGTCGGCGCCGCCGCGGTCCGGGGCGGCGAACGTTTGTTGGGGATTTGTTGGGGATTTGGTGTTTTTCGGGTGGTTCGGCGTTGTGATGGGTA
>VXNF01000022.1 GCA_009840735.1 Acidimicrobiia bacterium
CCGAGCCGCGACCGTCCGTCGTGGCGACCGTCGAGACACTTGCAATGCGGGGGGGGTGGGGTATGTTCCTGCCCGGTCGGCCACGACGACATCGCGTCGACCCTCCTGCCTCTAACGCCGCGGGCGGGCTGCGTCCGGACCGATACCGCCGAGAGGACCTCGCCGTGAAACCCCGACTGCATCTCATCGCGATGATCGTGACGGCCGTGTTCGCGGGGTCGTTGGTGCCGATCGCTGTCTCCTCGCCGGCGTCGGCGCAGGATCAGACGTCCTGGTACGTGAACGACGATCCTGTGCTGTGGGGCCCGAGCCGGTATTGGTATCAGGGTGATGCCGGGAAGGGTTATGGGTCGAACAATTACCGGTTCACCTACGCGACTGGTGGCGAAAGCGACGCTGAGAACTGGGTGCACTGGTATATGGGCAACCGCGTCGGCTGGCAGGAGATCGAGGCCTATATCCCTCACACCAAGGCCACGGCGACGGTTACCTATCACGTCAACGTCGGAGGTCGGGTTCACACCAAGCGGTTGGTGCAGAGGACCGCCTATGGCTGGACGGGATTGGGCACCTACAACACCGACGGCGCGGATGTTGTGATTCTTCTCGCCGACAACGACGCGTCGCAGCACTGGGAGCGCGACGGTTACAGCGCCAGCAGAATCGGTGTGGACGCCATCAGGATGCGCTGCGTCAGTCGTTGCTCGGCAAACCCGCCGACCCCTCCGCCACCGCCTCCGCCTCCGCCGCCTCCTGACGACCGGTCGGTAGCGCTCGGTTTGGGTGCCGACAGGGCGGGCTGCTCGGATACGGGTCTGCCGTGTCGGTGGTTGGAAGCCGATTTCTCCGGGTTCTCACGGGGCAGCTATTCGGCGATCTGCTACTGGAGCACTTCGCGCAACCGCTTGGGCACCGTGTTCGCCACGTTCAGTTCTTCGGGGCGCGACGATTCAACCTTCTGCTGGTACAACGGCACACCTGGCCGTTACCTGACTGCTGTCGTGGACGGGGTTCGCTCCAACACCGTCCAGTTCGCCGGAACGGTCCGGCCCCCGCCGCCGTCGATTGAGGTTCCGTCGGCTCCGAGCTTCGAGGGGGCTGTTCTGGATGTGCGCGAGGTCGGCGTCGCGTGGTCACCTCCCGACAGCGACGGCGGCGCGCCGATCACGCGCTATCGAGTTGAGATCTATCGGGGTTCGACGCGTGTCGGCCGGACACACGTCGCCGCGAGTTCCGGCTGGATGGAGACATCTTTCACGGGCCTCGATCCAGACACGAGGTACACCGTGTACGTCCGCGCCGAGAACAGCGCCGGATGGGGCACTCGGGAAAGCGTGAATGTCACCACTCTGCAAGACTCATCGAGTACCACGACGACAACCACCACGACCACCACAACGCAGCCTCAGCAAGCACAACGCCCGAACCCGCCCACCGAACTCTCTGGCACCGCCGGGCAGGACAGAATAACAATCAACTGGTCGCCGCCCGCAAATGACGGCGGGTCGTCGATCACCGGTTACCAGGTCGAACTCTACGAAAACGGCACCCGCCGCCACCGTGTTGCACTATCGGCCTCTTTGCGTGCAACCAACTTCGGCAACCTGACTCCCGACACCAGCTACACAGTCCGCGTGTCCGCTGACAATCAAGTTGGTCAGAGCAATCCAGCCGCACTAAACATTCGAACCTTGGCGGCGCCCACTGGATCACCAGCCACAGACGACCCGCAACAGGTGCAAGACAGCCGAGTCGTCGAGTTGTCACTCGGATCCGACAAGTCCGATTGCAACGATCAATCCAGGCCGTGCCGCTGGTTGGACGCAGCACTCAGCGGATTCACACCGGGCAACTACTCCCTTTCCTGCTACTGGGGCACGTCGAGCAATCCACTCGTTTCAAGCGAGTATCATGGCACGATAAGAGTAACCGGCTCAGTCAGTCGCAATCTCTGCTGGTTTAACATCACTCCGGGTCTGTATGTGACGCTGATTATCGACGGCGTACAGTCGACAAGCATAGTTTTCGACGGCACAGCCCTCAGGGACACCAACCAGAACAACAACGATCTGCCCCCGTCGATGGCCGACGTTGACACCGGACGAGCAATAGCCCCGCCACCTGCGTCCCAACAGCTAACGGAACCATCCGCGCCCCGCAACTTGCGAATCACGCTATACGATTCCAATCGGGACGACGATACCCGCAGAGATGATTTTAGTGTTACCTGGGATCCTCCAAGTAGCAGTGGCGGTGCGCCAATCACAGACTACCGCCTGCAGATATCTCGTGAGCCTATTTCACGGGGCCCAGATCAGCGGACCGATTCCTGGGAATCCGTCAAAGACACAGTAAGCCCCCCGTACATTTTCAACGGGTTGACTTGCGCAACCTACACTGTGGTAGTCAGTGCTCGGAATCGTGCTGGTCATGGACCAAGCGACGAAAGCTCTATTGACACAGAGTGTGGGCTCCCCTCCACTCCTCGAAACTTGACTGTACGTGTATTCGCGTCGGGCACCGATGTTCGCGACTTCCTCTTGGGCACAGAATGGACAGGAAAGAATGACCTATGGTTTGAGTGGGATTCACCGGCACGTTCCGGCAGTACACCCATTACAGGGTACAAAATAGAGCTCAGCCGAGTCCCAATAAAGGTGGGTCCGCATCGCGACGACGAGGGCTCCACCAAGACCTGGGAGCGCTCTCTTGAGGTCTGGGAGTCATTTAGTAGGCGGGGCGATATCACAGATCGAGACTATTGGTTACGTTTCACAGGTGGGGACTATTGTGCGGAATACACTATCAGCATATCTGCCATTAACAGTGCAGGCACTGGCTCGACAACCAGCGAAACAGTTGAGACCGACTGCACTCTGCCGGAGTTGCCAGCTCCCGAGGTGGGATTACATCTGGAGGAAAGAACTCTACTTTTCGATGCTCCGGATATTGTGATCACTTGGCAACCGATCTCGAGAGTGGACGATGGTGGAAATCTGGTTGAAATTGATCAGTATCAGTTGGACTGGCGATATATCGAATATGATGAACAGGAGCTTTCGTTACTATTCGCTCAGCTGGACGCATCTACTGATGATGCCGAGCGTAACAGCCTGTATAAGAAGATTGACGATGTATTGACTGGCGATGAAGTCCAAGCTCATCTAATTCCAGGAGACTCCCAGCCGAATCTCGATCGTTCAATTCCTGAAGCAGATTGCGGCATGGAAGAGAACCAGAAGTTGTATTGCCATACTCGGTCGGTTAGGGATAGGGAGCACTTTGATCCAAAGAATCCGGCTTTTCGCATCAATAACGTTAAAGGTGATTATGTGCTCCAGGCCCGAGTGCGAGCCTTGAATGACGTTAGCGACCATTTTGCAGTCTTTGGCAAGTGGTCGCCGTGGGTATATATTGGCACCAACTGGCTGAGCACTGTGTGCCAAGGAATATCAATATATCGTACTATCCAAGACGTAAAGACGGTGCTAAAGGCTTTGGAGTGGATTGCAGTAAGTGTTGCGGTTGTAGCAGTCATGGTATCTGGGGGTGCGAGCACGGCGGGCGGAGTAGTAGCTAGAGAAGCCTTGAAGAAGGCTGCAACAGAACTTGTCCGACATATTGTAAAGAAGGAGGTTCTGAAGAAGTTGTTCAAGGAAGCGATCAAGAGTCTGGCTAAGAAAGGTATCAAGACCGCAGCTGAGAAGGCTGTTGAGGGCATTTTGCGTATGGTGTTTGACTGTGTCGGCCATGGGGCAGGCTTGAAGCGTTCGGAAATTGTGATGCTCGGGGAGCAGTCATTTCAAGAGTATCACGCCAAACACCCAGAGATCGATGACATAGATATTGATGCTGCCGTGAGTGCGTTCAAAGAACTAATGAAGAAGTCACTGCTTCCGTGGTGACTTCGTTCTATTGCGCGTTGTCGCAGAGACCACCCCATTCCGGCCGTAGCATCAGCGAGAACTGTTTGAACCCTCTTGTATTAAGCGTTACAGATGCGGCTAAGGATCTGGGAGTCGTACCCCACACTCATTCGCGTGTCTTGAATAGCGACGCGGCGATCTCGCCCGAGATGGCTGGCCGCCTTGAGAAAGGGGGATGCTTCAGTACGGAGTTCTGGCTGCGTCGGCAGATGCCCCATGACCTTGAGCAAGCCCGCCAGGGCGAGCAGAAGATTCGAGTCGAGCGCTGGTGGCCGCCGGCAACCGTGCAGGCCGGATGAGGTCGCTGGTCGTTTCGATCCCGTCGCCGAGAGGCTTCAGCCCCTTCGCCAGTACCATCCGCAAGAGCGCGCAGATGGCCGTCTTGCCTCTGAACAGGCCGTAATCGACCATGCTGCGGACAGTAGCGGATCGGTGTTCTCGCCCGGGGAGGATCTTCTGACAGCGGTGCTCAGGATTGCCGGTTCGGGATCCCGCGGCGACAGTCAGGAGCGGCGGGACGGGTCAGTCGCTGCGGGGCGGGGATGGTCTTGTGAGGGTTGGGATGGCTCGCTTGAGATAGTCGTCGAACTTGGGGACGGTGAAGGCGGCGTAGCCGTGGCCGGTGGCGTACAGCAGGCCCTTGTCGATCAGTTGTTTTCGGATCGGGCCGCATTGAGGGGACGACCGGCCCAGGAGTTCGGCCACATGACCGGCGGGCTGTGGGTCGGCGCCGAGTTCGGCCATGGCGCGTAGGTAGGTTCTCTCGAGTTTGGTGGTGCGGTCGAGCCGGACCTTGAAGAATCCGGAGTCGAGTTTCTCCTCGACGGCGGTCCGGGCGATGTCGGCGTCGCGGCCGGTGATCTCTCGCCCGGCGGCGGCAGTCCACGCAGCCTGCCCGAATTCCTGCAGGAAGTACGGGTAGCCCTCGGAGAAGTCCAGGCCCCCTCTGATGGCCTCGTCGCTGAAGCCGACGCCGAGCCGAGCGGCTGGCTCGCGCAGCACTCGTTCCGCGTCGCTGGAGCCGAGCCGTCCAAGTTCGGCGAATCGGAATAGGCGCTCGGCGTACGTCTTCGCGTTGCCGACGAGTTCGTGGATCTGGGGAAGGCCCGCGGCCGCGGCCGTGATGGGCAGGGCGTGCTGAACGGTCCGGTGGATGGCGGCGATCAACGCCTCCATCTGGATGCTGCTGAGAAAATGGAGTTCGTCGAACAGCAGGACTACGCCGGTGCCCCGGTCACGGGCCGCCTCGCCGAGACTCACAAGCAGGTCGGTCAGGTCGGAATTCAGGTCGCCGCTGTCGGCGAAGCCCGCCCTCGGATCGACATCGAGCCCGACGGTGAGACGCCCCTCCGGATCGATGCTCAGCGTGAAGGACTTCAGCACTCCCGCGGCCCGGCGGAGCGCGTCGCTCCACCGCCCGGCCGCGGCCATGCCGTGCAGCACCCGGCGAACCTCGCGGGCAAGGCTGGCGCGGAACTGGTTGTCGTCCCACTTGGCGATCTCGATCTCCACGACGCGCCACCCCTGGTCGAGGGCGTGTTGGCGGAACTCTCCCAGCAGGACCGTCTTGCCGACCCCTCGTAGGCCGACGACGATGAGTGATTGCTCGGCATGCCCGGCGGCGATGCGGGCCAAGAGGACATCGAACGCTCCGAGTTCGGCGTCCCTGCCGACGAGCACAGGTGGCCTGGCACCCGCGTTCGGAGTGTAGGGATTGACGCGAGGATCCATGGTGGAAGTCAGTGTAGCCGCTGGAACAGGGATTTTGGAAGATTATCTGACTTTATGTCTCAACGATAAAGCACGATAAACTTGATAAAGCAGGACGATCCGGTGCAGACTCCTGGGTGCGTCGGCAGATCCCCTACGCGTTGGCACAAGCTTGCACGGACCTGGACAAGACTCGAGTCGAGCGCTGCCGGCCGCAGCCGACCGCGCAGTCTGTCTGACCGCCGAGTTTTTCGTCAGAGGCTGTCGCGGGTGGTCGGTAGTGTTCGCGGCGTGAGCTTCGCCGACCCCGGTTCGGCCCGCGGCCCGGCGCCTTCGGTGCTGCATGTGGACATGGACGCCTTCTTCGCCGCCGCCGAGGTGCTGCGGCGCCCCGAGCTTCGTGGCCGGCCCGTGATCGTCGGAGGCACGGGGCGTCGTGGAGTCGTGGCGGCGGCCTCCTATGAGGCCCGGCGCTTCGGGGTGCATTCGGCCATGGCCATGGGGCGCGCCCGGCGGCTCTGCCCGGAGGCGGTCGTGCTGGCCGGCGACCACGACTACTACCGGGAGATAAGCACGCGGGTGATGGGCATCTTCGAGGGGTTCACGCCGCTGGCGGAGCCCCTCTCGCTCGATGAGGCCTTCCTGGACGTCGGCGGCGCCCGGCGGCTGCTGGGCGACCCGGAACGCATCGCGGGCGACATCCGCGCTCAGGTGCACGACGCCGAGAGCCTGGACTGTTCGGTCGGCGCGGCGCCCAACAAGCTGCTGGCGAAACTGGCGTCGAGAGCAGCCAAGCCCCGGGCCGACCGCACCGGGCTCCGACCGGGTCCGGGCGTGGTGGTTGTGCGCCCCGGCGAGGAGTTGGAGTTCCTGTGGCCCCATCCGGTGAGGGCGCTGTGGGGTGTCGGGCCGGCCACGCTGCGGGGGCTGGCGGACCTGGGCGTGCAGACTGTCGGAGACTTGGCCGCCGTACCGCCCGAGTCTCTGGTGGCGGCCTTCGGGAAGGCCCGAGGGCGGCGCCTCGCGGAGCTGGCGCAGGCGCACGACCCCGACCCGGTCACCCCCGAGCGTCCCGCCAAGCAGATGAGCATCGAAGTGACCTTCGACTCCGACGTTTCCGACCGCGGCGAACTGACGGCCGAGGTCGTGCGCCAGGCCGACGTGGTGGCGGGCCGGCTGCGGGCGGCAGGATCGGCGGCCGGCACGGTCGTGCTGAAGCTGCGATACGGCGATTTCCGCACGATCACCCGCTCCCGCCGGCTGCCTCGGCCCATCAGCCACGGCGTTCACCTGGCGCGCGAGGCCAAGCGGCTGCTGGAGCCGTTGGACACCTCGCCGGGAGTACGCCTGGTGGGGGTGGCGGCCGCCGGGCTGGTGGCCCCCGAGGGGCGGCGGCTCAGCCTGCTGGAAGACCCCGACGACGACACCGAAGCCACCGAGGCGCTCGACGGGGCGCTCGACGAGCTGCGCGGCAGGTTCGGCGACGACATCATCGCCCCGGCGGGCGCCCGATCCGTCGCCGCTCGGCGCGGCGGGCCGCCCGACAGCGGCATGTGGGGGCCGAACGCCTGAGGACCGACCTTCCGGCGCCCGGCGGGCAGGTGCTGCACCACCCGCGGGCGGGTCAGGTCCAGGGCGTCGAAGTCCACGATGCAGATGTCGGCCTTGTAGCCGGGCGCCAG
>VXNF01000044.1:0-6974 GCA_009840735.1 Acidimicrobiia bacterium
CGCCGCCGACTGTCAGGAGCTCCGCACCGGCGACCTCCAGCCCTCCACCTCCGCCGACAACACCGACCCGATGCCAGAAGGCTGAGTCGGCGCTCGGTAGGCGCAGCTGCCGGACCGTCAGCGGCGTTCGTTGCCAGCGCGGGCCGAATAGTCCCCCAACCAGGCCCGCATTGCGTCCGTGTAGGACAGGTAGACCCCTTCGTCTGCAACGCCGAAGCCCACTCCTCGGCCTCGTCGATGCCGACCCTGCGCGACGCGATGCGCCCGGCGTTGCGAAGCAGGTAGTCCGTGGCCGAGTTCGGGCGGCTCGCCCCGTCCAGACGTTCCCCCGGGCGGGTCCCCTTCGGTGTCACTCGCCCAGGTTTGCGGCGGTGCCGAGGGCCGCCCACTAAGCCAGAACCTTCACCCGCCGAGGGTAGCCGCACCCGACGACGACGAACGCGGTCCTGTCCGGTCGCGGGACAACCTTTCCGGCCATTCCCGACACGACGAGCCTCTCAAGCGACGCGTCAGTACCCACGGCCCGGCCAGCCGAGCGCGCCGTCGACACAACTCGGCCACTGTTCGCAGGTACCCACATGCAGCCATCTGGCGCTCAGGCAGTTTGCCTGCGACCGCACGGATAGCGACGCACCGCTCACTGATGAGCGCCGGGTGCGCACCGAGCGGACGTCCGGGCCTGAGGACTCTGTGCGCGGGCCCCTACGGTGCTCGCCCGCATTGACAGTCTTCCGCAACGGCGCAGTTTCGGAAGACTGAGTCATTATCCTTCGTTATAGTCGTGGTTGTGGACAGTTCCGCAGGTCGCCGCTTGGCCGTCGAGTGGCGTGGGCGACGGGTCTGGTGCTGGGTGCCCGCGCCGCTGGGACAACGCGACCTCAGGGTGTCGACCGCGACGGCCCGCGCAGCCGAGCGCGCCGTCGCCGCGCTGCGGCTCTCCGACGCCAGCCTGCCTGCACGATTCGAGCCGCTGGCTCGCCTGCTGCTCCGACACGAAGGCGTGGCGTCCTCAGGCATCGAGGGGTTGCGCGAACCGATCGAGTCGGTTCTCGTCGCCGAAAAGACAGGAACCGGTGGCACCGCAGGGTGGATCGCCGACAACCTGGCGGTCATAGACCGCGCTCTCGGGTCCGCGACCGAGCCGCTGAGCGTCGCCGCGTTGCACGACTGGCACCGGCGCCTGATGCGCCACGGCAGGCTTCCCGAGCATCTGGTCGGCGCCTTCCGTCCGTCTCTGGGATGGGTCGGCGGCAGCTCCCCGCTCGACGCCGCCTATGTCCCGCCCCCGCCTCGGGAGGTCCCGCGCCTCATGGACGATCTGCTTCGGTTCGCCGACAGCCGCAGCGAACTCGATGCGGTGTCGCGTGCCGCGCTGGTGCACGCCCAGTTCGAGGCGATCCATCCCTACGGCGACGGCAACGGCCGGCTCGGGAGAGTCCTAGTTAGCCGGGCGTTGCGACGCGAAGGTGCGACACGACGCGCCACCGCTCCGATCAGCGCGGCGATCGTCCGGGACCCGGGCGGTTATCTCTCGGGGCTGCGCATGTTCGAGCAGGGCGACGCCAATGCGTGGGTACGCTGGTTCGCAGAGACCGCCATGCGGGCCGCGGCCACCACCGAGCACCTCGTGGAGCAGGCGTCCCACCTGCTGGCGCAGTGGGTTGAGCTGGTGGCGGATCTGCGAAGCGACCACAGCGCGCGGGCGCTGCTGGAGCATTTGCCAGCAGCGCCGGTCCTCAGCGCCGCCGACGTGTCGGCGCGAATCGGTGTCAGCGAGCGCAGCGGCCTAGCCGCACTGCGCGCCCTCTCCGACCGCGGCATCCTCACACCCCTCACCGGTGTGCCCGCCGGGCGCCCCGGACGAGCCCGCCACTGGTTCGCCGCCACCGGCCTGCTCGATCCCTGGAAACCGTAAGCCTCGCCCCGCCGGCCGGGCGCAGCCCGCCTCAGTAGGATTCCCCCATGGCAGCCGAGCGTGAGGCCTATCTGGCGATGATCCAAGGGGTCATCAACCGCCTCGCGCAGAACTCGTTCCTGCTGAAGGGCTGGAGCGTGCTGCTGGTCTCCGCCCTCTTGGCCGTCGCAGCCAGCAGTTCCGAGGACTGGATCCTGCCCGTGGCCTTCCTGCCGACGGTGGCGTTCTGGGGGCTCGACGGCTACTACCTCCGCCAAGAGAGGCTCTTCCGGAGGCTCTACGACCACGCCCGCCAAGCCGGCGAGGCCGACGTCGACTACAGCATGGACACAGGCCCGTTCCAAACCGAGGTGAGATGGCGCAGCGTCGTCGTCTCCCGCACGCTCTCGGCCTTCCACGGCACACTCGTGGCCGCAGTCCTGATCGTCACCATCATCGCGTTCACGCAGAGTTGAACGACGGCCGAGAGTCTTCTTCGGCCCGGCGCAGAACCACGTAGAGCGGTTGAACCGAAGCTTGGACTCCTAGTCGCCTTCGGGGAGAACAGCCATCCAGCAGACGACTCCGATGTCCTCCTCGGTGATCGTGAGGAGGGGTTCGGGCGGATCTACCTTGCTGAGGCCGTAGAAGGCGACGGTGTCGACAATTCGGCGAGCAGCTGCGATGGGATCTATCTCCTCCGCATCCAATTCCCTCCGGACCGCGCCGAGGGCCTGCCGGACGGCTGTACCTCGCTCAACGCCGAGCACATTGTAGGCGTCGGCTGCCTCTGCTGAGGTAGCAAGCTGGGGTTCACTCAGCAGTTGTCGGGCCCACTGCTGGAGCCCTCCCACTGACGGCCCATCTGTAGCCGAACTTGCCGCTTCGTTGTGCTCGTCGAGGATGGAGGCCACTGCCGTATTCCACGCAGCCTCCAGATCGATCGGCGGGGAGGACATGCCGGGAGCGAACCCCGGATCTATCCGACGTAGGATCGTCGCCTCGGCCGACGTGATATCCCCGTCGGCAGTGACGTAACGCCAGTAGCGGTCGCCGTGCCGGGTGCGGCAGGCGAAGAAGATGCCTGGTGGGCCCGTCGAGGGCACTCCGCTGCCCTGTGCGAAGGCGGCACCAACGCCCCACGGGAGGTCGGCAACGCGGTCGATCTCACCCTCCGAGGCAGCTCGTCGCAGTTCGGCACGCAAGACCTCTGGACTGAGCACTTGCATACCGGTGCCGGGATCGCTCTCGTCGAGCAGAGACGTATCACTCGCGGCAAGGCGACCGGTGTAGGCGCGGATCTCCTCTTCAACATCGCCCTCGATCACATCGACCTCCATGCCGTACGGGCGGGCGGCCACGATCTTGCGGCGGATGGCGGTCTCGAGTTGCAGGATCAACTCCAGGTCACCCTCGTCCGGAAGCATCGTGCGCAAGTAGACGCGCTCGTGGGGGCTCTTCAGCCGGATGACGCGGCCGTAGCGCTGCACGACCCGCTGCGGGTTCCACGGCATGTCGTAGCTAATGACAGCTGCGGCCTGTTGCAGGTTCTGCCCCTCAGACAGAACGTCGTTGCTCAACAACAGGTCCACCTCACCGTCGGGCGGCTCATAGCCGGGTCGCACCACTGTCTCCGGGCAGAAGCGGGCCAGCATCTTGGTGCGCTCGTCAGGATTCGTCTCGGCTCCGATCACTGTGACCCGTTCACGGCCGTTCACCATGTCCGGCAGGTGTTCCTCGAGGTAGCGCACGGTGTCGGCGAAGGAGGAGAACACAACGACTTTGTCCGACGGGATGTCGTCGAGCACTCGACGCAGCAGGTTGAGTTTGGGGTCGTCGTCGGCGCGAAGACCGCACAGCGAGTCCCTCGCCGCCTTCAGACGGGAAAGATCAGCGGCAACGTCGTCCCGGTACTCAGGGTGATAGTCCTCGACCGGCTCGCTATCGGCCTCGTCCAAGGCTTCGGCAATCCAGCCCGCGAGGGCGGTCTCATCGAGATCCTCGGCGGCCGCTTCCCGAAGCGCCTGCCCGCTCAGCACCTGGCCTGAGTCCCAAGCGACCAAGAAAGCCTCGTGGGCTGCGATCATCCGCTGGACGGTCAGTAGGCAGGCCTGCCAGCACGACTCGAATCGCTTCAGAACCGCCGACTGCAGTAGCGCGGAAAGGCTCGATTCCCGGCTCAATTCCTGGCCGTCGAGGTTGTAGGCACTTGGCCGGTAGCGAGCCATCGTGAGAGCACCGATCGTGGCAGTGATCTCCCGCACGAGGCCGGGGTAGGCCTCGTCGATGTCGTAACGCTCGGTGGACAGTGATGGCGTCGGGAACGCGACCGGCGTGCCGTCCGGGAACGTCGTGTTGGGGTAGTTGCGTTCGATGAGTCTTCGGTCCCGCCGCACGCTCACCATGTCGGCGAGCGGAAAGAGCACATCGGGGTCGAGGTTCTCCGGATCGCGTTCGTTCGCGCCGGCCCGTACGAAGAGGCGCCGCAGCGACCGTATGCCCTTGGCGGCAAACGCCCTGTCGTGGCGCGCAAAGGCCATGACGAGGTTGTAGAGGTCCCACAGACCATTGTTGATCGGCGTGGCAGTGAGGAGGGCCAGATCCTTCCGCGTGCCGCCGAGGAGTCGTGCCACCGCTCGGTACCAAGTGGTGTCGGGCGTGCGCAGGGCGTGGCCCTCGTCCACGACGATCAGCCGGTAGGCGTCCTTGTCATTGCTCAGATGGCGGCGAACGTTCGACGCGCGAGGTTCGGCAAGTTGTTCGTCGCCGGCGAGTTGGTGGTAGCTGACCACCTGCGCCGAGAGCCGCGCCTGGTCGAGTCGCTCCTCCCAATAGCTCTTGAGCTGTGCGGGCGCCACGACGAGCGCGTGATGGCCGCGCCGCAGCACGTATTCCTCGACGAGCGCCAAGCCGATCTCGGTCTTGCCCGTACCGACGCCGTCGGCGTAGATCACGCCGTGGTGCTCCTCAAGGATCCCGAGTGCGCGGTGCAACCCGTCTCGCTGAAACGGCGCCAACTCCACAGCGGTCGTCTCGGCGCCGTGAGGTGCGTCGATGGTCGGACCGAGCAGCTCAAGCAGTGCACGGAGGTACACCTCGCGGGGGTTCACGAGTCCGACGTCGGGGAAGAGAAGGTCTCTTAGTTCGTCCTTGAACTCTGCGGCCTCGTCCCAAAGTTCGTCAAGCCAGGCCACGGCCCGGGCTGCCACGGGCGGGTCGTACTGCACGAGCCCCAGCTCCAGGTTCTCGAACAGCCCGGCCCCAGTGAGGTTGGCCGAAGTAACCAGTGCGGCTCGGGCATCGTCCCGATCACCGACCAGGTAGGCCTTGCCGTGGAGAAACCGACGCGTGTAGCGGCGCACCTCCACCTCGGGGCGCTGCAACCAGCCGTCGAGTTGCACAAGACTCTTGGCGGCCCTGCTGGGCGGGAAGCGGGCCATGTCGCGGTCTTCGCGCAACCCCTCGAAAGCCAGATTGAATTGAGGCATCGGCGGTTGCCCACCCAGCCCCGGAGCGGGTGCGATGCCGAGCAGCAATCGCACCCTCCGCCCGTCCGTTACCGCCGTCGCCAAGTAGTGGAGCCCACCCAGATTGACGTACCCGGTAGCGACCGACAGCCGATGGCTCGACGCGAGGTCGTCGAGGAGGTACGAGAGGGCGTCGGCATGGCGCGTGTCGTCCCGCCGATCGTCGAGGAGGTAAGGACGTCCGCTCATCAACTCAACTCTGCAAGACGTTCCAGGAGGGCCGAACGATACGCCAGCGGCACGGCGTCGGTTGTGAAGTCATCGAAGATGACTCCCAGGTCGGCCTCGGTGAGTTCCCACGCGCGTGCAACCCAAGCGTCGATCTCCGACCGGAGGCGTTGGCGTTCATGCTCCGGAAGGGGCCCACACTCCACGCCGACGGCATTGGCGAAGTCGGCGTAACGACTATCGGTCGCCGATAGCCGGCTGGAGGTCCGAGCCAGTTCGTTGAAGGCGAGGTCGTCGAGTTTCGGGACGACCATCGATTCGAGAATGAAGAAGTTGACATTGATCTCGACGAACCGGCGAACTTGCCAGTCAAAAGGCAGACTGTTCATGACGGCAAGACATACCGCCTGGCAGCGTTCGTCGCGAGTCACGAAGGCTAGGTACGGCGCCTTGTTCGTGAGTAGGACGTCTGGGGGAACCAAACATGCCCGCACGGTCCTGCTGTCGTCGGATCTTGACACGTCACGGAAGGCCACTCTCGCGCGCTTCAATTCGGCGAGGACTGCCCGATTTCGCTCCTTCCAGTGGGCGTGTGACGCGACCTTGGACTTGGACCCCGCCCGCGACTTGTGCAGTTTCTTGCGCACCGCGTCAGTGACAGGGCAGAGTCGCGCCTCTCCGCCGTGGGGATCGAACTGATCGAAGCTCTCGCCCTTCCAAAGTGGTTGGCCGTCAGTCGCCTCATGCCAGAAGCGCTTATCGTTGGTTTCGTGTAACTCGGCGACCGGAAAGCAACGCCACCTACCACTTGACCCGAGCGCGAAGGAAGAGCCGACACGGAGCTTTGTCAGCAGGTCGGCTTCGCTCTGCGACCGCAGCTTGGGGGTCATCCACCCTCCAGCGAGGTACGAGGGTGCGATGAGGACTCCCGGTGAATCGGCCTGTGCTCGCCACGCAGCAACCGAGGTGGCAGGTCCGGCGATCGCGACGCGGTGCTCGGTGGCCGGTGCCTCACGCCGGGATACGACCAAGGCCACGCCGTACTGCGGGTGCGTGTCGAACATCCATCTCCCACGGTTCAGAAGGAAATCGATCCGCTCCGCGCTAGTGGTCGTGTAGAGCCAGTCCCGAAATCCCTCCGATCCCTGGTTGACGAAGGCGGATCGAGGCAGTACGACGCCAATGCCGCCTCCCTCGCGAACCAGGAAGCTGTACCGCTGGCAGAAGTACTTGTAGAGGTCAGGATCCCCTGAGGTCGACACGTACTCACCGCTCGCCAGTGCGACGCGTTCGGCGTCAATCCTCTGCTGCTCCGCTACTAGTGCCTCCGGCAACTGAGGGTGCTGAGCCACGAGACCAGCGATCTCCAACTCGCGCTCCGACGC
>VXNF01000044.1:7074-42981 GCA_009840735.1 Acidimicrobiia bacterium
GCAACTGAGGGTGCTGAGCCACGAGACCAGCGATCTCCAACTCGCGCTCCGACGCCGGCAGCGCTCGAACACCCGGTCGCTGTCGGGCGTAGAACGCCAACTCCTCGATTGTGACCTCCTCCCACGGAGGATTTCCCACTACGACGTCGAAGCCGGGCCGCTCGTCGGCAAAGACCTGTGGGAATGAGAGTGGCCAGTGCAGGAACCGGTGGTGAGCCGCGAGCTCTGCGGCTTGCTCCACCGCTTCCTCGCCATTCTCGACTTCACGACCCGCGATGACTGATGGACCGTGCTCCTGGGCGAGGAAGCGCGCTCCCTCCACTTCGAAGCCCTCGGCCGTCCACAGGTCGAAGAGCCGCCGTAGGCTCGCCGTGGCTCGTTGAGCCTCGGCGTCGGCAGCCCGGCTGGCCTCGACCTCCCAAGGTGTCCGATCCTCGATGTCAGCCAACCTGGATGCTGCTTCCGACGACTCGGCCAGGGCCTCACGAAGCGCCTCGGCAGGCATCGTTCCCTCACGGATGACCGAGCCAGCAGAACCCACTCCGATCAGTGAATTCCCTACCACGATGTTGCGTCCGAGATAGGCCAGGGAAAGCCCCGGCACAAACGACGCCAACCAGAGCGACAGCGTGGCGACCTCGGCGCCCATTGGGCTGAGATCCACTCCGAACACGCAGTGCTTGAGAATCAACCTGCGCAACAGTGCCGCGTCCGTGACCACGGCGCCGCTGTGTGCCTGGGACCGGAGCCTGTCGAGCGCCTCTCGGATCGCCGGCAAGGGGGTGTCGGCCAGGAATCCCACCGCCCGGTCGGCGAGTGCCTCCAGCACCTGGACCAGGAAGTGAGCGCTTCCACAGGCCGGGTCGAGCACCGTGAAGTCCAACAGGTCTTGCGCCGCGCGCTTGGGGTCGGTCTTGGCGGTCTGGCGCACGCCTTCGAGGTGTTGCTCGTAGGTGGGAAGGACGGCATGGCGCACAAGGTGACGTACCAGCGAGACAGGCGTGTAGTAGACGCCACCCGACTTTCGGCCGCCCTCGTTGGTCTGCCAGAGCAGCGAACCCTCGACGACATCCGACGGCGCCGGGGCGTTCACCGACACGTATCGATCCTTGCCTACGTCGTAGCGCAGCGGACGATCGGCGACCGAGAGCCGGAGGCTCAGCAGAGCCTCGTAGATGTGACCTAGGTGGCCGATCTCCAGGGAGGAGTAATCCACTCCCCGTGCGGTCTCGCCATCGCGTCCGACCGCAATCAGCACGCTCGCGAAGTACGGATCCCCCAGTTCGACGCTCTCCAGCAACTCCGCGCCCTCGAAGTCGCCGGCAGCGAAGAGCGCTCCGTTGTAGGCGGGCACGCCCCAGGCCGGGTTGCCGGAACGCAGTACCCGCACGAGCATGGCAAACGTCGACCACAGCGCTGTCGACTCGCCGCTCAATCGCTCTCCGGTGCTGTGCGCCTCTTCGATCAGGGCCGAGAGCGATCTGCGACGGTAGGTCTCGTTCTCGAGCGGCAGGAAGCGTGAACTCTCGGCGTAAAGGACGAACAGCAGCCGGAACAGGAGGGTGAGTGAGGCCTGTTCGAGTTCGGCACGTTGGGTCTCGTCACGAATGTCGATGCCCTCGCGCCGGGCCCACTGTTCCAGCCCTGCGGCGAGCGCCGGCAGGGCCTTCTGGCGAATGGTCTCGTCGAGCCGCCGACGCAGGCGCGCGCCGAAGTCACGGGACTCCTGCTGCAGTTCCGCCAAGCCGCCATCGGCAAGATATGGGGGCGCCAGAAGGGCCAGATACGGCATGCGCTCCTCGCCGAGCAGGGCGGCGTCGAGATCCAGCCACTCGGCTGTTGTGGCCGCGGGGTCGCAGTCGAATAGCCGGTAGCGATTCCTGCACGCCAGAACGCCGTAGCGGGCGCCGTACCTGTGACAGTCGGCGGCGAGCACCCCCTCGGCAGGTCGTCCCGTCTCGTCCAACCGCACGAAGTCCTGCGGAGTCGCTCTGGGGTGGACAACCGCCACCGGCCGCCCATCGTGACGGGCGAGCCAGCCGCGCTGGGGCAAGCGCTCCACCTCATAGCCGACCCCGACCAGGACCGAGCGCCAGTCATCGCCTATTCGCAGGGGCTCTATGGTCGCGGTGGCCGCCTGCCAGCGCTCCACGTCGTTGCGGAACCGGTCTTCCAGCGTGTGCCGGCTCAGAAGGCCCTCGACAACCATCCCCCGACCTGCGAGCCGATCCACTTCACCTGCCACATGCCGAACAGCGTCGAGCGAGGTCATGCTGGGAACCGATTCGAAGACCTCTGCCAGACGAGCGCACTGAACCGACCGGATCGGCACGTCTACGGTGCTCGGACCTAACACCTGCACGCTTCCCCCGCGATCCGCATCGTCAGTGACGAGGAGATAGGCAAGACCACTCGTCCCGACGCGCTCCCGCCACCGCGCCCGCAGGCTGCGCTCGGCGCCGTCCGCGGCGATTGCCACCTCGATCTCGTTGACGCTCACCGCGCGGACAATCCCCTGGCGGGAGGCAACCTCTCGGGCGATCCCGTACGACACCAGCCGCTCGAGCAACTCCGCAGCGTTCACAGCCCGGAACCTAACCCGCCGCCGCCCGGCGACAGCCGCAATTGCGGACACAGCTCTCCCTTCAAGACGACCGGCCTCTGGGGGAAGCTGTGACTCACTATAGTGCAATGCCAGTGTATTTGCAACGTTCCCAGCGCAGAGGCTGTCGGCCTGCGACAGAAGCTTCCGGCATCTCGCTGCGTCACGCTCCGATTATCGCCCCTCGGACCCGGCGCCAGCCGCAATCCGCCTGCCAGCTCGGCTGGCACATCCAGGAGGTGGACCGTCGACGGCGCGTCGAGAGTCTCTCGCGCATCGGCCGGCTGGGCGCCGCCGACAAGCAATCGAGCGTGGACACAACACAAATGTTGTGTAGGGTGGTCTCAATTGAACGCCGGTGAGTTGCGCCGCTGGCTGCGGAAACAGGGTTGCACCTTTCACACCCACAAGGGCGGCAGCGGCCATCTCACCGTACGGCGGGGGAACCGCACCAGCCAGTTGCCGATGCACGGCGGGCGCAAGGAGTTGGGGCGCGGTCTCGTCGCCAAGATCAAGAAGGACTTGGGGTTGGAGTGATGCTCGCCTATCCGATCTTGCTCGAAGACGACGACGGCGCTGTCTTGGCGACGTCCCCTGACTTCCCCGAACTGACCACCTTCGGGGAGACCCGCGAGGACGCCATCGCCCGCGCCACGGATGCACTCGAGGAGGCGATCGCCGCCCGCATCCACGACCGCAAGGACATCCCGCCGCCATCGACAGGCTCGCCCTTTGCGGTCCTGCCGACTCTCACATCCGTCAAAGTGCAGCTCTACCAAGGCATGCGCAGCCAAGGTGTCGGCAAGGCTGAACTTGCCCGTCGACTGGGCTGGCACATGCCGCAGGTGGACCGCGTCCTCGACGTGACGCACCGCTCGCGCCTAGACCAACTGGACGCCGCCCTCGGAGCAATCGGACAGCGCCTGCATGTGGCCGCCACGGCTATCTCGGGCCCGATCACGGCGGTTGCCGGCGACACGGCTGATGGAAGGTGATGGCGGCCGGCGGCGCTGAGGGCGGTCAGCCGATCTCGTCGGGCATCTCGGCTTTGCGGCGAGCCACGTGGTCGCGCAGCTCGGCGTCGATGGCGTCGTCGATGGGGGGCGGCTCGTAGTCGGCCAACAGCTGCTTCCAGCGCGAGTTGGCCCGCTGGGCGGCACTCAGGGCGCCCTCCTCGGACCACTGCTCGTAGCTGTTGTGGTCGGCCAGCTCGGAGCGCCAGAAGGCGCCCTCGAAGTTGGCCAGCGTGTGGGGATTGCCCAGGAAGTGGTCGCCGTGGGCGTTGCTGCGGAACGCCTCCAGAGCCAGACCGTTGTCGGAGGTGTCCACACCGCGGGCGTACACAGCCATGGCACCCAACTGGTCGGCGTCGAGGATCAGCTTCTCATACGACAGCGCCAAGCCACCCTCCAGCCAGCCGGCGGCGTGCAGCACGAAGTTCACGCCCGCCTGCAGCGTGGGCAGCAGCGTGTGCGCCGACTCGTAGGCAGCCTGGGCGTCGGGGGCCTTGGAGGAGGTGAACTGGCCGCCGGAGCGAAACGGCACCCCCACCCTGCGGGCCAGGGCCGCCATCACGTAGATGGCCTGGGCGGCCTCGGGCGTGCCGAAGGTGGGCGCACCGGAGGCCATGGACATGGTGGAGGCGAACGTGCCGAAGACCACCGGGGCGCCGGGGCGCACCAGCTGGAGGTAGGCCATGGCAGACAGCGCCTCGGCTAGGGCCTGCGCGCACAGGCCGGCCACCGTCACCGGCGACATCGCCCCGGCCAGGATGAACGGGCTGATCACGCAGGCCTGGTTGGCCCGGGCGTAGGCGGTGGCGGCGCCCAGCATCGTGGCGTCCCAGCGCATCGGCGAGGAGGCGTTGATCAGCGAGGTCATGACCGTGCGGTCGGCCAGGTCGCCGCCGAAGGCGATGCGGGCCATCTCGACAGAATCGGCGGCCCGCTCCGCTGAGGTCACCGAGCCCATGAACGGCTTGTCGCTGTAGCGCAGGTGGGCGTAGACCATGTCGAGGTGCCGCTTGTTGACCGGCACGTCAACCGGCTCGCACACCGTTCCGCCGCTGTGGTGCAGGTGCGCCAGGGCGTACGTGAGCTTCACGGCGTTCTGGAAGTCCTCGAGGGTGGCGTAGCGGCGGCCCCTGTCCAAGTCGGTCACGAAGGGCGAGCCGTAGGTGGGAGCGAACACGGTGGCGTTGCCGCCGACGCGCACGCTGCGGGCCGGGTTGCGGGCGTGCTGGACGTAGACGGCCGGCGCGTCGCGCCGCACGATCTCCCGACACAGCCCGCGGGGGAAGCGCACCAGGTCCCCGTCGATGTCCGCCCCCGCCTCGCGCCACAGCTCCAGCGCTCGGGGGAAGTCCTGGAAGGCGACGCCCACCTCGGCCAGCAGCGTCTCGGCCACCTCCTCGATGCGCACCAGACCCTCGGTGTCGAGAATCTCCACGGGCGCGCCGGTGCGCTCCAAGTAGGGCGCGGCCAGCGCGGTTGTGGCGGCGTGCGCCGCTTGCCGGGCGGCCCGGCCGCCGCCTCGACGCCTGCGTGGTTCGCTCATGGGCTCATCAGTCTCGCCGGTGTCACGCGCCGGCATGGCGGCGGGGACGGCGACGCGCACCGGGCGGCGCGCCAGCCGCTTCAGCGTCGCTGGCCGGCGGGAGGTCGATCACCTGCTCCAGATGCACCGTCGGCGCTGTCTCGTGGGGGAAGGCCATCGCCGCCACAAACAGTTCTTGGAAACGCGGCTCGACGGCGGTCTCGATCTTGACGATGCTCTCGCTGAGCTGCTCGACCTCGCGCCGCTGAGCGCGCGACAGCAACAGCCGGGCCGCGCCGGCGCCGGAGGCGTTGCCCACCGAGCGCACTCCGGCCACGGGCGCGTCGGGCACGAGGCCCAGCACCAGCGCCCGCAGCGGGTCGATGTGCGCCCCGAAGGCGCCCGCCAAGCGGATGTCGCCCACCTCAGCCAATCCGGCGTGCTCGAGGAGCAGCTCGATGCCGGCGCGCAGCGCCGCCTTGGCCAGCTGGATGGCCCGCACGTCGTTCTGGGTGATCCGCAAGCAAACGGGCTCGCTCTGCAGCTCGTAGGCGAAGGTGCGCCCGTCGGCGATGACCCGCGGCGTGGCGGCGGCCAGGCGTCCCTGCACGACGCCGCGGCGGTCGATGATGCCGGCCAGGAACATCTCGGCGATAGCGTCGATGATGCCCGAGCCGCACAGCCCCGAGACCTGCAGCGTCCCCAGCGCCGCCGCGAAACCCGGATCGTCGGACCACACGTCGCAGCCGATCACCTTGAAGCGGGGCTCCAGCGTGGCCGGATCGATGCGGACCCGCTCGATGGCGCCCGCGGCGGCGCGCTGGCCGCAGCTGATCTGGGCGCCCTCGAAGGCCGGCCCCGTGGGGCTCGAGGCGGCGAAGACCCGCTCGCCGTCGCCGAGGACGATCTCGGCGTTGGTTCCCACGTCCACGAGAAGTTGCGGGCGGCTGGCCCGATGCGGACCCTCCGACAAGGCGGCGGCGGCCGAGTCGGCCCCCACATGGCCGGCGACGCACGGCGCCACGTACAACGAAGCCTGAGGCAGGTTCAGGCCGACGTCGACCGCGCCGGCGCGCACGCTGCGGCGCTCCGCCAAAGTGAAGGGGGCGGCGCCCAGCGGCGTGGGGTCCAGCCCCAGAACGAGGTGGTGCATGATGGGGTTCCCCACGATCACCACATCGTGGAGGTGCGTCCGAGCCACCGACGCCTGCTCGCACAGCTCGCCCACCAGCTCGTCCAATGCTGCCCTCACCGCCCCGGTGAGCGCCTCGGCGCCGCCCGGGTTCAGCATCACGTAGGACACCCGGCTCATGAGGTCCTCGCCGAAACGGATCTGCGGGTTCATGCGCCCGGCGGTGGCGACGACCTCCCCGGTGGTCAAGTCCAGGAGATAGCCGGCCACGGTCGTGGATCCCACGTCGATGGCGACGCCCCAGGCCCCCTCAGAGAAGCCGCGACGAACCGCCAGCAACCGGCGCCGGTCAGCGACGACCGCGGTGACCGCCCCGTCGCCGGCGCGGACCGCCGCCTGCAGATCCGCCAGCACCAGCGGCGGCACCGCCACGTCGGCCTGTCCCCAGTCGTCCCCGAGCCCTGCGGCGAGCCGCTCGGCGTCGCTGACCTCCTCGCCCAGCACCGGCGGCGCCAACTCCAGGTAGTGCAGCGTGACGACCGGATCGAGCACGACATCGCCCAGATCGATGGCCTTGCGGACTATGGGACGACGCACGGCGCTGGCGGCCGGAACGTCGATGACCGCATCGGCGGCCACGAAGGCCTGACACCCCAGGCGGTGGTCCCCCGCCAGCGGTCTGCGCCCCCGATAGCCGGCTTCGACGCTGCCCGGCGGCGTCAGCGCCCCGTCCTGCACGGTGAGCCCCCACTTGGCGTGGTGGCCGACGGCCGGCGCCACCTGGCAGCGCCCGCACAGGCCGCGCCCTCCGCACACCGAGTCGAGGTCCACGCCGCCGGCGCGGGCGGCGTCCAGCACGCTGGTGCCCGCGGGCACACGCACGTCGATGCCCGACGGCGTGAAGACCACGCGGCAGGAGACGCTGAACTCGGGGGCGCCGGCAGTCATGCTGTCCGACCGCGAAGGTCGCTGGCTCAGGCCGCGCTGCGACGCCGCCCGCCCCGGCGGCGGGAAATCCCCGCCCCGAGCGCGCCCAGTTCCCGGTGCGCGCCGATCCAGGCCATGCAGTCGCGGTCGTGGCCGGCCAGCACGTCGGCGGCCATCACGGCGTTCTTCACCTCGGGGTGCAGCGGGTTCATGATCGCCGAGGTCATGCCCGCGCCGATCGCCATCGAAAGGAACGTGCCGGTGATCACATGGCGGTTCGGCAGCCCAAAGCTGACGTTGCTGGCGCCGCAGGTGGTGTTGACCCGCAGCTCGTCCCGGAGCCGGCGCAGCAGGTGCAACACCTGGCGGCCCGCCGTGGCGACCGCGCCGATCGGCATGACGAGCGGGTCCACCACCACGTCGGCGCGGTCGATGCCGTGATCGGCGGCCCGCTCGACGATCCGCCGCGCCACCTCGAAGCGGACGTCGGGGTCCTCGCTGATGCCGGTCTCGTCGTTGGAGATGGCCACAACAGCGGCACCGTGGCGCTTCACGAGCGGCAGCACCCGCTCCATCACCTCCTCCTCACCGGTGACCGAGTTGATGAGCGGCTTGCCGTCGTAGACCGTGATGGCCGCCTCCAGCGCCTCGACGATCGAGGAGTCGATGGCGAGCGGCACGTCGGTCACCTGCTGCACGAGCTTGACGGCCCGTGTCAGCAGCGCCGGCTCGTCGGCGAGAGGGATCCCGGCGTTGACGTCCAGCACATGGGCGCCAGCGGCCACCTGGGCGACGGCGTCGGCCTCGACCCGACTGAAGTCGCCGGCCTTCATCTCCTCGGTCAGCAGCTTGCGCCCGGTGGGGTTGATGCGCTCGCCGATCATCACGAAGGGACGCTCGAAGGAGATCAAGACCTCTCGGGTGCGGGAGCTGATCACCGTCTCGGTCACGTCACGTCCTCCACTTGCTGGCCCTCGAGTCGCTGGTCCTGCTGGCGCGAGGTCGGATCATCGTCGCTGTCGGGGTGCTCAGCCCGGTCGGGGTCCCAGCCGCCGGTCGCCACGAAGCTCGCCAGGCGTTCGGCAGGGAACAACGCCTCCAACTCGGCGGCCACTCGCAGTGCGGCAGCCTCGGGGGCCTCGCCGTCGCTGGGGCGGGAGGTCCGCCGCCACTCGCCGATGTATTGGGAGGCCTCGGATTTGCCGGCCACCATGGCGGCATTGTCGATGGCGCGCTGGAACCGCCGCGGCAGGATGCGCTGGACCTTCTCGTCGCCCGACCCGGCGTTCACCTGGGCGGGGATGTCGCGCCATCTGATGATCACCAGCCCGCCGCCGCTGTCGCGCCGACGGCGCCGCCGACCCGCCGCCGGGCCGTCCTGTGGCGGCACCGTCAGGCCGCCCGCACCGCGAGCCGCCGCCGAACCGCCAACGAGTCCCCGCCGAGCGCCGCAAGGCCCTCCGCCAGTCCTCCGACGCTGACCACGATTCGCTCATAGCGCAGCCTCAGACTCGCCGCGGCGCGCCGTGCGGCGTCCTGAAGGTCGGCGTCAGGCACCTGCGCCAGATGCAGCACGCGGGTGTAGTTGCCGAAGTAGAGGTCACGCAGCTCAGGATGAGCGGCGATGCCGAGCCCTTCTAGGACGAGGCGGTCGAAGTGCCGCACCAAGTAGTCGGTGAGGTAGAAGGTGCCCGGTTCCGCCTCCTGCAGGGCGGCGAAACGCTCGGGGCCTGCGTACATCTCGTAGCAGTGCGCCCCGGGGAGCCGCTCCACGCCCTCCTCGGCGCAGACGCGGTCCAGCAGGCCGCCGGTGCCGCAGTCCATGTAGCCCACGAGAATCGTGCCGTAGACGCCGCGGGCGGCTCGCACCCGACCGCGCACCGCCTCGGGTATCTGCTCGGGGCGGTTGTGCAGGCGCGCCGGCAGACACTCGAAGTCCAACCCGTCCAGCGCTGCGGTGATCGCCGCCAACTCGCGGGACAGTGCGCCGCAGCCAATGACCAGGACGCGCTCCCGCGGCGGCGCCGTTGCCGCCCGCCGGGGCGCCGTCATGGCGTCACGCGGCAGCGGCGCGGCGCGCCGCCACGAGCGTCGTGGCAGTCTCGGCGGCGATGGCGGCGTCGCGGCAGTAGGCGTCGGCGCCGATGGCCGTGCCGAACTCCTCGTTGAGCGGCGCGCCGCCCACGAGGATGATGAACTCTTCCCGGCGGCCCTTCTCAATCAGCGTGTCGATCACCACCTTCATGTACGGCATAGTGGTGGTCAGCAGCGCCGACATACCCAGGATGTCCGGCTTGTGCTCGTCCAGCGCCGCCAGGAACTCCTCCACGTCGGTGTTGATGCCCAAGTCGAAGACCTCGAAGCCGGCGCCCTCCAGCATCATCGCCACCAGGTTCTTGCCGATGTCGTGGATGTCGCCTTTGACCGTGCCGATGACGACGCAGCCGACGGGCTCGGCGCCGGTCTCGGCCAACAGCGGTCGCAGGATGGCCATGCCCGCCTTCATGGCGTTGGCTGCCAGCAGCACTTCGGGCACGAAGAGGATGCCGTCGCGGAAGTCGATGCCGACGATGCGCATCCCCTCCACGAGGGCGTCGTTGAGGACCTTGTCCGCCGACCAGCCCCGAGCCAGCAGAATGTTGGTGCCTTCGGCGATCTCGTCAGCCAAACCGTCGTAGAGGTCGTCGTGCATCTGGGCGCAGAGCTCCTCGTCGTCCAGTGCAGACAGGTCGAGGACGTCGGCGTCGTCGGGTTCGGCGTTGTCGAACTCGGCGTCGGCGGGCGCATCACTCATGGGCGTCTCCTCTCGAAGCCAGCCGCAGCGATTTGGCGTCCGATTCCGCATAGTGGACCGGAACCGCAATGCGGAACAGACTACCACATAAGGCGGCTGCGGACCAGTGCGCCCGCCGGTGGCCCGACGTTGTAGTTCCGCAGCGCGGACCCAAGCCGCGGGGCGAGCCCAGCGCCCCGCGCCGAGGCGACAGCGGCTCAGGTCGAAGGCGCGGGCAGCCGGATCGGGAACGCCTCGCGGATGCGGCGGTCCGCCTCGTGGCGCAGGTGGTCGGGGTAGTGCTCCGACAGCACCTGCTGGGCGCGGCGGTGCGCCACCTGCGCCGCGCTGAGCCCGCCGGCGTCGGCCCAGTCTTCCGGCGAGTCCCGGTCACCGATGACCGGGTAGACGTACTCGGTCTGCATCAGCGACAGGGTCTGGGCGGCGCCGAGGAAGTGCCCCGGCCCGGCGATCACCTCAGCGATCACCTCCGCCGACAGCGTGGCGTCGTTCACCTCGATGCCTCGCACGGTGCGGTTCACCGCCCCCATCATGTCGTTGTCGATGACGAGCTGCTCCGGCGAGCACGCCAGCAGGCTGGCCAGCATTCCCGCCGACTCGAAGATCAAGTTGGCGCCGGCGTTGGCCGCCAACCCCACCGTCAGGCCCTTCTCGTGGCCGGACTGGGCGTCGGGCACCTTCGAGTCGGTCATGCCGGCGGGCACGCCCGACGGCAGGCCCATCCAGTTGACGAGCTGCGCAGCCGCGGCGTTGATCACGGCCTCCTCGCCCGACCCGCCGCTCATGGCGCCGGTGCGCAGATCCGACACGAAGGGCCACATTCCCAAGACGCACGGATGGCCAGGGCGCAGCAGGTTCACGTTGCACAGCCCGGCTAGGCACTCGGCTAGGGCCTGGGTGAGAGCGCCGGCGAGGGCGGCCGGGGCGGTGGCACCTGCCTGGCCCGCCGACAGCAGCAGCACGGGCACGCCTCGCTCCACCTGAGCCACCATGCAGCGGTTGGCCTCTTCGGCGAAGCGCATGGGCGGCACGACGAACGTGTCGTAGGCCACGGCGAACGGGCGCTTGGCGAACTCACCCGGACCGCCGAGCGCCATGTCGAACATGTCCACCGACTCATGCACGTGCTGGGGGTCGAACCAGGAGGTCCCGACGGGTTTGGACGTTCCGGCCATCACCGCATACGCCGTGGTCAAGTCCAGGTCGCGGGCGTCCTCGAGGTCCCGCGCCACGCAAGTGCGCCCATAGAAGTGGACGTGCTCGAAGGAGTCCACCAGCCGGGCGCAGTCGTACACGTCGGCGATGGTCGAGGGGCGGAACTGGTTGGTGCCATAGTCGTGGATCAGCACAGCCGCCCCGGCGGTGCCGTAGTACACGCGGTCGGCGCCGACGTGCAGCGACTTGTCGTCGTCGAAGCCGTGCCAGATCCACTCTTTGCGGGCGCGCCGGATGCCTTCGGAGATCAGGGCAGGCGGGTAGTGCAGGCGACCGTCGGCGTCCAGCCGGCCGCCGGCGTCGGTCACGACCTCGGTGAACTCCGGGATCGGCGTGCCCATGCCGACGTCCTCCAGCAGCCGCAGCGCCGTGTCGTAGATCTGCTGCATGTCGCTCTCGCTCAGCGGCGCGTAGCGCCCGCCCGCCAGCCCCGGCCGCACCGGGCGCGCCTCGGCCGCCGGCGCCGTCTGGCGCTCAGCGATTCGCCCGGCCCGACCGCCGCTACGGCGGCGGCCGCCTACTCTCGGCTCTCCGGCCATCCGGCCTCCCTTCGGTTCTGTTCGATCCCCCGCCGATTCGGCCCCGACTGTTCGACCCCCCGCCGATTCGGCCGGCTGGCCGCCGCCGCTACGCCCGCGGCGCCCTGTTCTGAGGGTCATACGCCGCCGCCGCAAGCACGGTGGCCTCTCGGCGCTCACCCAACATCTCCAACTCGAAGACCGAGCCGGGCGCCTCAAAGCGCGGCGCCACGTAGACGAAGGCCAGACTGGTGCCCACCGAGTGCCCGTAGGCACCGCTCGTGGCGATCCCCATGATCTCCTCGCTCCCGGGGGCGTAAGCCGGCTCGTTGCCCCAGGCGTCGTTGTCGCCCGCGGCCACCGAGCAGTAGACGAGCACCCACTGCAGCGGCTCGGGGCCGGCGCGCCGCGCCACTGTGGCCGAGCGGCCGATGAAGTCCTTGGAGAAGTCGACGAAGCGCTCGATGCGGGCCTCGATGGGGGTGATCTCGGTGGTCAGCTCGGCGCCCCAGGCCTTGTAGGCCTTCTCGAGGCGCATCGCGTTCATGGCGTAGCTGCCGTAGTGGACCATGCCGTGGGGCTCTCCCGCCTCCCGCAGCGCTTCGTACAGCTCGGCCATCCGAGCGATGGGGCAGTGCAGCTCCCAGCCCAACTCGCCCACGTAGGACACCCGCAGCGCCGTGCAGGGGACGCCGGCCACGTCGATCTCTTGCGCTGTCAGCCAGCGGAATGCCTCGTTGCGGAGATCGGCGTCGGTCAGCGCCGCCAGCACTTCCCGGGCGCGCGGCCCCGACACGCCCAGCAGGGCGGTCTCATCGGTCACGTCGGCCACCGTCACGTCCTCGCCCGCGGCGATGTGCTGTTCGAGCCAGTCCCGGTCGTGGCTCTGGCCGACGCCGGCCGAGGAGAGGTAGAAGCGCTCGGGGTCGAGGCGGGCGATCGTCATCTCGCACTCGATGCCGCCGAGGGGGGTCAGCATGTGGACCAGCCGGATGCCGCCTCGGCCCGGCAGGCGGTTGGCCGACAGCCGGTCCAGCAGGGCGGCGGCGTCCGGGCCGGTCACCTCGAACTTGGCGAAGGCTGTCAGGTCGGCGATTCCCACCCGCTCCCGCACGCCCCGCACCTCGGCGCCGACCGGCTCGAAGGCATTCGAGCGGCGATAAGAATGCACCTCGGGGGCACCGTCGGGGGCGAAGTACTGCGGGCGCTCCCAGCCGTAGACCTCCTGCCACTGCGCGCCCAGCGCGTCGAGGCGCCCGTAGATGGGGGTCGTCTTCTGCGGGCGGCCCGCGGCCCGGTACTCGCCGGGCGGGCGCGGCTGGTACATCTCGTGGTACTCGTCCAGCGACCGCTCCACGGTGTAGTGGCTGCGCGCCCCGGCGTAGTCGCCGTAGCGGCGCGGGTCCATGCTCCGCACGTTGATCTCGGTCTGGCCGTGAACCATCCACTGCGCCAGGTACTTGCCGGCGCCCGGTCCCTGGGTCACGCCGATGGAGGCGCCGTTGCAGTGCCAATAGTTGCGCAGGCCCGGCGCCGGCCCCATCAGGAACCCCGCGTCGGGGGTGTGGGTGATGGGGCCCGACACGACCTTGCGGATGCCGGCGTCGCCGAAGGCGGGAATGCGCACCGCCGCCCACTCCAGGCACTCCTCGAGGCGCTCCAAGTCGGGCGGCGTGAGGTAGAAGTGCAGGTCCCAGTCCACGCCGTCGACGCCGTAGGGCTGCGAGTCCGACATCTCATAGGGCCCCACGAGCAGGCCGTCCAGCTCGCTGCGCACGTACATCGAGGCCCGCGGGTCCCGGATCGTCGGCGGCTCGTAGCCGAGGTCCACCAAGGGTTCGATGCGCTCGGTCACCAGGTACTGGTGGATGACCGAGACGATCGGCACGTCGAGGCCCACCATGGCGCCGAGCTGCGGGGCGTAGTGCCCGGCGGCGTTGACAACGTGCTCGCAGACGATCCGGTCGTCCTCTCCCCCGCCGTCCCGGCAGATCACCTCCCAGCGCCCGTCGGGCAGCTGACTCATGGCGGTCACGAGCGTGTTGCGGCGCACCTCGGCGCCCAGCAGCCGGGCGCCGCGGGCCATGGAGTTGGTGCAGCTCGACGGGTCGGCCCAGCCGTCGTTGGGGGTGTAGGCCCCCGAGACGACGTCGTCCAGGTTGAGCAGTGGGTGCAGTTCAGCGATCTCGGCGGGTCCGATGATGTGGCACTCCACGCCCGCCTGGCGCAGCAGGCCCGCCGTGTAGCGATGCCAGTCGGCCTCCTCGGGGCGGCCTTTGCGACAGAGCCGGACGCTGCCGGGCTGGTGCCAGCCGGTGGCCAGCCCGGTCTCGGCTTCGATGCTGCGGTACAGCGACACGCCCACCTCATGCACCTTGGCCAGGTTGTAGTCGCTGGTGAAGTTGGGGATCATCCCCGCGGCGTGCCAGGTGGAGCCGGAGTTCAGCTCGCCTTTCTCCACGAGGACAGTGTCGGTCCAGCCCTCGTGCGCCAAGAAGTACAGCAGGGACGCGCCCATGGCGCCGCCCCCCACGACCACGACCCGGGTCTCGGTAGCCATCGAATCACCTCCGGCGCGGGCGGTAGAAGCTGCGCAGCGACGCCGTGGCCGGGACCCGCCGCCCGCCCACGTCGATCTCGAAGGCGCCGGCGGCCAGCCAGTCCGCCGTCACCGCCTCGGCGCAGCGCACGTAGCCCATGGCGAGGCAGCGGTCCTCCAGGTAGCTCCAGGCCGCCGAGGTGGTCGAGCCCACGACTTCGCCGTCGCGCAGGATCGGCTCGTCGTGATAGACGAGCAAGTCCGGATCCCCAAGGCGGAACTGCACGAGCCGCTTCGTGCGGGGTTGGTGCCGCTGGGCCTCCAGAGCGGCCCGGCCACAGAAGTCGCTGGCCTTGTCCCAGCCCACGGCGAAGCCCAGCCCGGCCTCCACGGGGGTGTCGGCCGGGGAGATGTCGTGGCCCCAGTGGCGATATCCCGACTCGAGTCGCAGCGTGTTCATGGCGTGGTAGCCGGCGAGAGCCAGGCCGTGCGGCTCCCCGGCGGCCATGAGGGCGTCGAAGACGGTGGCGGCATCGTCGTTGGCGACGTACAGCTCCCAGCCCAGCTCACCCACATAGCTCATCCGGATAGCCAGCGCCGCCACGTCGGCCACGTCGATGCGGCGGGCCGCGGCGAACGGGAAGTCCTCCTCGGCCAGCGAGGAGGCGGTGAGCGGCGCCAGCACGTCCCGGGCGCGGGGGCCCATGAGGCCGAGCATGGCCTGCCGCTCGGTGATGTCCTCGATGGACACATCCCAGCCGCGGCAGCCTCGCCGCAGCCGCGCCCAGTCGCGTGTCTGGCTGGCCGCGGCGGTGACCACCAGGAAGGACTCCTCGCTGAGTCGCGTGACGGTCAGGTCGGCCTCGATGCCGCCCCGGTCGTTGCACCACTGCGTGTAGACGGCCCGCCCCACCGCCACGTCGACCTCCGCCGCGCTGAGCCTGTTCAAGGCGGCGGCGGCGGCGGGGCCCTGAACGGCGAACTTCACGAAGGAGGTCTGGTCGAACAACCCCACCCGCTCGCGCACCGCCCGGCACTCAGCGCCGGCGTTGGCCCACCAGTTCTGCTTGCCGTAGCTGTACGCGTAAGCGCGCTCCTGCCCGTCGGTGGCGTACCAGTTGGGGCGCTCCCAGCCGGCCGTCTCCCCGAAGACCGCCCCAGCGGCGTCGAGGCGGTCGTGCAGCGGCGACAGCCGCCGGTTGCGGGCGCTCTCGTATTGCCGGTGCGGCCAGTGCATGGCGTACAGCAGGCCGAGGCTCTCGCCGATGCGGTCCCGCAGGTACGCCGGATCCGCCTGGAAGGGCAGCGCACGGCTGATGTCCACCGAAGTCAGGTCGAGAGGCGGGTTGCGTTCGGCGATCCAGTCCGCCAGCACCCAGCCCACGCCGCCTGCGGTCTGCACGCCGATGGAGTTGAAGCCCGCAGCCACGAAGCAGCCGTCCACCTCGGGGGCCTCGCCCAGATAGAAGGTGCCGTCGGGCGTGAAGGACTCCGGACCGTTGAAGAAGAGTTGGATGCCGCAGTCCCCCAGAGCCGGCACCCGATGAATCGACCGCTCGAAGATCGGGCCGATGTGCTCCCAGTCTTCGGGAAGCTGCACGAAGCTGCTGCCCGCGGGGACGCCTTCAAGGCGCCAGATCTTGCCGCGGGGCTCGAAGAAGCCGGCCATGACCTTGCCGGTCTCCTCCTTGAAGTATGTGTGGTTGCCGGGGTCGCGCAGCACCGGGGTGTTTACGTCCACGCCGTCGAGCGGCTCGGTCACGACGTAGAAGTGCTCGCAGGCCTGCAGCGGCACGTTGACGCCGATCGTGGCGGCCAGTTGCCGAGTCCACATTCCAGTAGCCAGCACGACCGTCTCGGCCTCGATGTCCCCGGCGTCGGTCTGCACGCCGGTGATCCGCCCGTCGCGGACGCCCAGACCGGTCACCGTCACGCCCTCGCGGAAGTCGGCGCCTCGGTTGCGGGCGCCCTTCGCCAGCGCCGTGGTCACGTCCACCGGCGAGAGTTGACCGTCGCGCTCCACCAGCAGGGCGCCCACGAGGTCGTCGGTGCGGATCAGCGGCCAGCGCTCCGACAGCTCGTCGAAGTCCAGGATGCGGGTCTTCACACCTACCAAGGTCCCCATGGAGGCGCCCCGGCGCACCTCCTCCCAGCGCTCGGCGTTGTCGGCCACGGTGATGGACCCTTGCGTGCGGTAGCCGGGGGACTGGCCCGTCTCGTCCTCGAGCTGCTCGAACAGGCGGGCCGAGTACGTGGCCAGCTGCGTGAGGCTGTAGGTGGAGCGGAGCTGGGTGACCAGCCCGGCCGCGTGCCAGGTGGTGCCGCAGGTGAGGGTCCCCTGCTCGAGCAGGACAACGTCGCTGATGCCGCGGCGGGCCAGGTGATAAGCCGTGCTGCAGCCGATCACGCCGCCGCCGACGATAACGACCTGCGCCCTGCCGGGCAGTCCGTTGCCTGCACCCACGGAACGTATTCTGACAGGTCGCCATTGCCGCCGAACCGCGCGCCGCCTCACGCTGGGTCCGCTCGCGGGCCGGGGCGTGCGGACGCTGAGGCGGACAGCCGCTGCGCCCGCGCCTAGGCTGCGGTCCGGTGGAGCACCCGGTGCAGGAAGATGGTTTCAGGATCGACGACCCAACCCCCTGACGTGCAGGCACCCGCTGCGCCAGTCTCGGATGCGGGCGGCTCTGCGGCGAACGGCTCGGGCGCCCCGGCGACACGGGCGGTCGACCGGGCCAGGCTGCTGGGTCCGCCGACGGTGGTGGCCGCGGGCGTGATCGGGCTGTGGTACCTGTTCACCTACTTCGTCTTGGACCGGGACCAGCAGTTCTTCCTGCCTCCGCTGCATCGGGTCGTCAACGTGGGGTTCCTGACTTGGACCAACCTGGAGCAAGTACTGCTGGGCCTGTGGCGCACCACGCAGGTCACGCTGGTCGGACTGGCTCTCGCCATCGTCGGCGGCATGGCCATCGCCGTCATCATGAGCCAGGCCCGCTGGATCGAGCGCAGCGTCTTCCCCTACGCCGTGGCTTTGCAGGCCGTGCCCATCGTGGCGATCAGCCCGCTCATCGGCCTGTGGTGGGGCTGGGACTTTCAGAGCCAGGTGGTGGTGACGATCATCATCTCGATCTTCCCGATCATCACCAACACCCTGTTCGGTCTGCGCTCGGTGGAGCCCAGCATGCACGACCTGCTCACGCTCCACGGGGCGGGTCGCTGGACCCGTTTCCGCAAGCTCCAGTTGCCCCATGCCCTGCCCGCCATCTTCACCGGGTTCCGCATCTCCGCAGGCCTTGCCGTGGTGGGCGCCATCGTGGGCGAGTTCTTCTTCAAGGGCGGCACCTACGGAACCGAGGGGCTGGGGCAGCTGCTGTTTCTGTTCCAGAACCAGCTCTCGGGATCGAAGCTGGTGGCCGGCATCGTGTTCAGCTCGCTGCTGGGCGTCATCCTCTTCTGGTTCTTCGGCTGGGCCGGCCGGCGCCTCACGAGCCACTGGTACTCCGTCTGAGCCGCGGCGCGCCGACCGACGATCCCGACAACCCATCGGGCGGATTTGGCTACCCTATGGCCCGATCTGACCGCACCGGAACAAAGATCGCTCGACGAACCCAAACAGAGGAGACAATCCGATGAACAAACGTGTCCTGATCGCACTCGCGGCGGCGCTGGCTGTCGTTGCGGCCGCCTGCGCAGCCGACGACACCGCCAGCGAGGCTGCTGAGGCCGCCGCTGCCGACGCGGCCGCCGCGGCCTCAGCAGCCGCCGCTACCGCGCAGAGCGCCCAAGCCGACGCCGACACCGGCATCGCCGACGCCGCCGTTGCCGCCGCTGACGCAGCCGCAGCCGCGGCCGACGCAGCCGCAGCCGCAGCGACGGCCGACGCCGCTCTCGCGGCCGCCGAGGCCGCACAGGCCGGCGCCGATCTGGCGCAAGCCACCGCCGAAGGCAACGTGGAGGCCATGGCCGTGGCCGAGAGTGCCCTGGCCGCCGCTCAGTCGGCCGCCGAAGAAGCGCTCACCGAGGCAGCGGCCGCCCAGCAAGAGGCGGCATCCGCACAGGCCGAGGCCGACGACGCCCGGGCCGCCGCCGAGGCGGCGCAGGCCGCGCAGGCGGAGGCCGAGGCGGGACGCGCCGAAGCTGAAGCCGAGGCCGAGGCTGCTATGGCGGGCGTCCAGCTCACCGACGTGTGCCCCAACCCGCTTGTCATCCAGACGGACTGGTTCCCCGAGCCCGAGCACGCCCACACCTACCAGATGATCGGCACCGACGGAGTCGTGGACGCCGAGAACGGCACCTACTCCGGCGAGCTGCGCGACACGGGCCTCACTGTCGAGATCCGCGCCGGTGGGCCCTACATCGGCTTCTCGCCGCCGACGGCTCAGTTCTACGCCGACGACGACATCTTCATGGCCTACGTCGACACGGCCGCCGCCATCCGCAGCTACGGCCAGACCCCAGTCACCGCCGTGTTCACAAGCTTCGAGGTGGGACCGCAGATCCTCATGTGGGATCCGGACGACTACGACTTCGAGACCTTCGAGGACATCGGTAACTCCGGCGCCACGGTGCTGTACTTCCAAGGCGCCACCTACATGGACTACCTCGTCGCCAACGGCGTCATCGACGCAGCGAACGTCGACGGCTCCTATGACGGCTCGCCGACTCGGTTCATCGCCGAGGACGGGCTCGTGCAGCAGGGCTTCGCCACCAACGAGCCCTTCCGTTACGAGAACGAGATCGACGGTTGGCTGAAGCCGGTGGAGTTCCTGCTGATCCACGACGCCGGTGTCGAGCTCTACCAGTCGGCGGTCTCGGTTCGCTCCGGCGACATCGAGCGCTACCGGGAGTGCTTGGAGCTGATCGTGCCGATCATGCAGGAGGACATCGTCGCCTACTTCAACGACCCGCAGCCGATCAACGACAAGCTCGATGACATCGTCAAGGAGCTGGACAGCTTCTGGACCTCCTCGAAGGCGACGCACGCTGCGGCCACCGTGGCCATGCGAGACCTCGGGTTGGTGACCGACGGCGGCAACGGCTTCGTCGGCGACATGAACGGCGACCGCATCCAGGGCCTGATCGACATCCTGACGCCGATCTTCACCGAGCAGGGCGTCGAGAGCTTCGATCCGAACATCACGCCCGACGACGTGTACACCAACGAGTTCTTGGATCCGTCGATCAGCCTCGGCTTCTAGCCGCAGGCACCGCGGAGCTTTCCGCTAACACATGCCGCGGGACGACGGCCCGGCCCCTGGGGAGACTCAGGGGCCGGGCCGCGCCTCCTCCGACTCGGCGGTGCCCGGACCGTCGGGACGACTCGCCGGGACTCTCTTGACGGCAGTCCGGGGGTTCGCCACCAAGTTCGGGCTGCCGGCGGCGTTCAGCCTGGCGATGGTGGGTCTCTGGTACCTGCTGTCGTACGTGATGCTGGCCGATGACCGCCGGTTCCTGCTCCCGCCGCTGCATCAGGTGTGGAGCGCGGCGATCGCCGACGGCGACGTGCGCGGCGAGCTGTTCGACGGCCTGCGGGTCACCGCCAAGGAGTCGTTCACGGGGCTAGCCATCGCCGCGGCCGCCGGGATGCTGTTCGCCGTGGCAATGAACCTTCGGCGCTGGGTGGAGCGCTCGTTCTTCCCGTGGGCGGTCGTGCTGCAGACGATCCCGATCCTGGCGCTGGTGCCGCTCATCGGCGGGCTGTTCGGCTTCGACTTCCAGGCCCGGGTGATCGTCACGGTGCTGATCGCCCTGTTCCCGATCATCACCAACACGCTGTTCGGCCTGCAGTCGGCGGACCGCAACCTGCACGAGCTGCTCAGCTTGCACAAGGCCTCGCGTCCCACCCGCTTCTGGAAGCTGGAGTTCCCGGCATCGCTGCCGGCCACGTTCACCGGGCTGCGCATCGCTGCGGGGTTGTCGGTGATCGGCGCCATCGTCGGGGAGTTCTTCTTCGGCCGCGGCGAGAAGGGCATCGGGGTGCTGATCGACAAGTACCGCGGCCAGGCCGCCACCAAGGAGCTGATCGCGGCGCTGCTCGTCTCTTCGCTGCTGGGGATCGTGGTGTTCTGGGGCTTCAGCTGGCTGGGCCGCATCAGCACCCAGCGCTGGCACGCCTCCGCCGAAGAGGCGGGCCCGTAAGTGCACAGGTGATTGCGGCCCTGCTGGCGCCCCTGGGACTGCTGGCTACGCTGCCGCTGCTCACCGACGCCTGCGTCACCGACGCCCCGACGGCTGAGGCGGAACTGCCGGGCGAGGCTTACGAGTACGGGCCTGACGAGGGAACCTCGTTGGCGGTCGTGGGAGTGCCCTACGAGGACGCGCTGGCGGTCCACGACGCGCCCTTCGGCGCGGTCATCGCCACCTTGGATGCCTCCGATCCCGACGTAGTTCTCGCCGTCCGCGCGGCCCCGTCGGGCGACGTGCTCGCCTCGCTCGACTCGCAGGACGGCGCCATCGTGGCGACCGGTCGGACCAGGCGGCTGCACGAAGCTGAATGGCCTGACGCGGTGTGGCACGAGGTGCAGGTCGCGGGTATCACGGGCTGGGCGAGCGGCGGTTACCTCGCCCCGATCGGATTGACCGACGACATCACCGCGCGCCTCATCGATCGCCTCGGCGGGCGACCCGAAGCCGACACCCTGATCGAACTGGCCCTGCTCGTGGGCGACTCGCTGGCATCGGTGGAACCGCCGTCTCGCGTCGTCGTGACCGTGGGGCCCCGCATCGTCGGCGCTCTCGGCGAGGTCACCGTCGACGTGCTGAACATCCCCGACGACTCCCTGCTAGGACACCGCCTGCACATCTTCGCCACCCCCGCCGGCGACTTGATGTCAGAAGATCCCGGCCCGTTCAACCTCCGCACCGTCGAACGAACCATCGTCTGCCAAAGCCACCGAGGCGTCACAACCAACGGCCTCTGCGGCTAACGCCGACGAGCCACACACGCCGCGCCAGCCGGGTGGTGACCGCCGGGTCGCAACTTGTGGGCGGTTCAGATTCCGATGACCCGCACCGACGCGTCCAACGCGGAGGTGAGCCTCCGGATGTCGCCCGGGTCCGAGGTGATGACGGCGACCTCCTCAAAGGGCGGTCAGCGCACCCGCGTCAAGCACGAACGCTCTCATCCCATGCGCTGGCCCGCGGCCTCGAGCTCCTCCTCGGTGAGCGGCCCGTGGATGGCCTCCCAGTCGGCTATGACCCGCAGAAGGCCTCTCGATGCGAGCTGGTGCCGGGCGGCAATTCCGATCCATTCCGACAGATCTCGCCCGTCTTCCTCCGCGGCCTGGCGCACAGCCGCCGCCAGATCGGAATCGAGCGACACGATGAGACTCTCAGTGAGACTTTCGGCAACCACGACAGCGACGCTATCAACACTCCTTGTTTCTTACAACCCATTTATCAACCAATTCAGCTAGTTTCAGTTATATGAACCGCACCCGGCCCGGCCCGATGTCAGCCAGCGTGGCCGCCTCAAGGGCCAACAGCAGCGGATGGCGGGTCACGGGATTGGCGACGCCGACGCGCACCGTGACCCGCTGCGTTCTCGCCAGGATCGCCGCCGCCACCGACGTTGTGGATCGATGCAACCGGCTCTCCGGGATCGACACCTCGTCGTAACCCAGCTCGTCGGCCTGCACCCCTTGAGCCAGCGTGACGGCCGCCGGCGCCTCGTTCGACAGAGACAGCCCCACGCCGACGAACCGGCCAGGCAGATCGCGCACGGCCCCAGTCTGCCCGACAACCCCCGACCACAAGCACCCCAACAAGTCGCCCGCGGCCCGCGGTCAGGGACCGAGCAGCGCGGCGGGGATCACGCCGATGCCGTCACGGCGGCGGTAGGCCTCGGTCCCGGTAGTGACGACTGCGGAGTCGGCAAGCTCGGGACCGATGCGGCCCTCGAGCCATCGCAAGTGTCTGATGTCGTCTTCGGACACGACGGCCCCCAGCTTGACCTCCAGCGCCACGACCCGCCCGTCGAGCCCTTGCACGATCAGATCCACCTCGTGCTCGCCGCCGTGGGTCCGCAAGTGGAACACCTTGGCCTCGTTGGCCTGCGCGTAGGCGCGCACCGAGAGCGTGACGAGCGACTGGAACAGCGCCCCCAGCAGGGTTCCGTCTCGGGGCATAGACACCGGGCCCGTACGGCCTTCGAGCAGCGCCGTGGAGTCGACTGCCAGCAGCCGCGCTGCGAGGGCGGGATCGGCCAGGTGGTGCTGAGGCGCCGACGCCAGACGCCGCAAGTGGTTGCGGGTCGGTAGCCACGCAGGCACCTCCTCGATCAGCCACAGCGCTTCCAGCGCGGCACGATAAGAGTTGGCGGTGAGCTTGGCCGGCTTGTCGGACTCGCCGGGGGTCGCGGCGTCGCGAATCTTCTCGAACGATGCAATCGTCGAGGTGGCCGAGGCGTATGCGGTCATCCAACGAGTCAACGCCGGGCGGTTGCGGATGGCGTCGGACCCGTCGTGCAGGTGATGCTCGGCAATGCGGTTGATGTAGCCGTCTAGGTAGGCGCGCACGCCCCGCGGCGTGCGGCCCCGCATCGCCGGGAACCCCGAGCAGACGATCTGCTGGGAATACTCGGCCAGATCCAGCGAAGCCGCCCCTTCCAGTCGGGGCCGACCGCCGCCCAGCAAGTCGCTCAGGCTCACCGTGGGGGTGCATATCCCCCGCTCGGAGAGCGCCATCGGACGCATGCGGACTGTGACGATTCGCCCGGCGCCCGTGTGGGTCGGCGGCTCCGCCGGCCCCGCCGAGCCCGTGAGCAAGAAGCGAGGGGTGTACGGGTCGGCGTCCACGGCGCGACGCACGATGTCCCACGACGTCGGTAGCCGCTGCCATTCGTCGATGAGGATCGGCGGTGCCCCGCTGGCGAGCCTGGCAGGCTCCGCCTGCGCGATCGAGAGCTGGTCGCCGTCGTCAAGCCGATGCACTGTGGCCGCTCGCCGCAGCGCCGTCTCGGTCTTCCCGACGGCGCGCGGACCCTCAATGGCGATGGCGGGCAGTTCGCTGCAAAGAAGATCGAGCTCGTTGTCCACGATGCGCGGCCAGTACATGCCACCTCCCTTCCCATCCAGGTCGGAGCGTTGAGTCGAGGCGTCGTGTCACGGCGTCTCGACGAACTCGACTTTACCATTTCGACGGCAGATATTGATCTATTTCGACGGCTGATTCTGAACCGTTTCGACGCTGTCAACTGAACTGTCCGGGAACTCTCCGCACTGGCGGCGGCTGGTCGAGGGGCCTTGGCGGGAGCACGACATCTGACGCTGCAAGAGGCCGTGTCCGTTGGCTCTCAGCAGTCGGCTAGGGCCTCGAGGGCGGCGCAGATCTCATAGCGGCGGTGTCGGATCGAGCCGAGGCGGTCGGTCAGGAACGACTTGCGTATCGGCTGAAGGTTGTCGAAGGACGCCGCGCACGGTTGCGGCAGACCGTCGGCGGCGTCGAGGGGCATTTCGGTGGGGATGCCGCGCACGGTGCGGGTCACCGGGGCGACCAGAATCCTCCCAAGCACCGGGACGGCTTCGTCCCGGGTGACGACCAGCACGGGGCGTCGTCTGTCTTCGGCCTCGGCCCACCAGATGTCGCCCTGGGCCGGCGTCACCAAGGCTCCTCGGCGATCATGGCGGCGGTCGCCTCGTCGCTCCAAGCAGTCTCCTCTTCGGTTTGCGGGCATCGGCGGTAGCCCTCCACGATCGCCTCGCCCACGGCACGTCGCCGTCGCTGATCCACGAAAGCCCGCAAGCCCTCACGCACCGCCTGCGAGCGCGAATCGACGGCTCCGCTTCGCACGAGACCGTCCACCTGGGCAACTAGCTCGTCATCGAGTCGCACAGCAATTTGGATCATGCGTTTAGCATAGCGAAACGGTATGCAATCTGCATGATGCTCTCATCGAAGGCCAAGGCGGCACCTGCCGCGACAGTGCGATTCTCCAGATCGAGGCTGCCTTCGATCCGCCAACCCTGCCAAGCGGTGCCGGAACGCCCCCCCAGCCTGCGCTGAGCCTGCGGACGGCCGGTCAGCCGACGAGCACGTCGGTTCGGGAGAAGTCGTCTCCGACGAACAGCAACGGTTGCCCGAGCCGCCGTGCAAGCGCATAGGAGAACGTGTCGCCGAAATTGAGGCCTGCTGCGTGCCGGCCCTTTCCGAAGCGGCGCCAGCAGACCAGCGCCTCCTCCGCGAGGCGCGCATCGACCGGCTCGATCTGCATGTCGACCCGGCTCAGGAACTCCTCGAGCAGCTGCGTGCCAGCGGCACCCGTCTTCGCTTCGATCACGATCCCGAGTTCGACCCGAGTGGCCGCGGACATGACGCAGGGCGAAGCCGTGAGCTTCTGTGCGATGGCGTCGCCACCGGCTTCGCCGAACAGCACGGCGACGACCGCCGAGGTGTCGACGACGATCACGACGGCAGCCCGTGATCGTCGTAGCCGATGATGCCGTCAGGGTCCTGCTCGTCGAGTACCGGCAGCCGTCCGAACCGCTCCACGATGTCCTCGATGCCTCCTGCGTGGCGGCGTCGACGCTCCGACTCGAGTCGAGCCTTCAAGGACGCCACGACCGCATCGGTGATCGATTCCCCGGTCAGCGCCGAGAGATCACGCGCCAGCCGGTCAGCCTCTGCGTTCTTGATGCTCAGGACCATAGGTAGTAATATAGCAAACTAGGTAGTAAAGAAGAAACTGCCGACCTGTCAAGCGATCAGATCGAACGAGGCCGACGTCGACGTCGTATCCGAAGGTGTGCCCTTCCGTGGGCGCCGGGGCGTCGGTTCATCGGTCGGCTTCGCATTTGATCTGGGGTCGGCCGCTCGCGGGTGGCGCGGGGGTGGCGGCGTCGAGGAGGTCCTGTGTGACCGCGGCGGTCGGGTCAGGCTGATCGTCCGGCTTGTTGAAGTGCGACAGGACGTTGATGGCGAGGTGCGCGTAGGCGGCGGCAAGGTCGCTGCACAGCGGCTCGAAGTGCGCCTTCCACCTCGCCCACGAGTCGCCGGGCCGCAACGTGGCCGCCGCGTCGGCGATCGCTCGGGCGGCGAGACGGAAGTCCTCGATGCTCGGCAGCGGCGGCGGCACAACTGGCGCGACCGTGCTGATGGGCTCATCGACGTTGCAGCGAACCTGCGGCGCAGACCCGCTCGGGTCCGCTTCGGTCGCCGCGGCGAGGGCCGCCTCGCTGATCGAATCGGCCCCGCCAGCCGTCGTCGGCCACGCGAACGCAGTGTCCACCTCCACGGCGACGTCGGTGTAGAGGATCGCCAACCGCTCACACCGCGCCGCGAAGTAGCTCTGCCAGTCCGCCCAGGTCGCTGTCCGCGGATTCGCCGCGGTCGCAGCCCGCGCCTGGCGCTCGACTTCGAGAGCGGCCAGCGCTGCCGCCGACCGCCGCGCCGGTGAGGCGCTGAACTGCTCGGCGGTGTCGTCGGCGACGCGCTGCACCAGAACCACCGCCAACGCCGCCAGGCCCGCCGGCGCCGCCACAACCAGCAGCCACTCCAACGCCACCAGCCCCGCCTCACCGGCGCGGCCCTCTCGCCGCGCGCTCATCTCGATCCGCCCGCCGACCTGCAGCAACCCCCAGATGCACTATCCATTTACTGCAAGTACACATCGTCTTACTGCTGCCGATGACAGAATCAGCAACCTGAGCCGCAAACAGGGGTCATTCGGCCCTCCGGCGTTGGGTGTTGAGGTGCTCGACGGCGCGGGTTGTGGCAAGGAACCAGCGAGTTCGGTGTGGTCACAGGTCGGTGTCGCCGCGGAGGTCGGTGGCGATGGTGCCCCAGCAGGTGGCGGTGTGGTCGCGGCGCAGCGCGCACGAGTGCGAACGGCCGGCAGCGACCGCGATGTAGGCGCCGGCGGGAGCGTCTGTCTGGCCGTCCTCGTTGTCCCCCCAGCAGACGATGGCGGCGTCGCTGCGCAGCGCGCAGGAGTGCCAGCGGGCGGTGGAGACGGCGCCAAGGCGCGGATCCGCTGGGCACCTGGGCTCGTCGTCGGCAACGCCGGCGTCGTCGCGTACCTCCTCAGTTCGGCGGGGCCGGCCGGTTAGGAACACGACCCACCCCAGCTGGCCGAGCGCCGTCAGGGGAACAGACACACGATACTATTGGCGTGATACGAGACTCTGCTGCTGTATGCAATGTCGCCCGCCTTGGCGCGAGCCGGTCGGTCGGACGCGGCGATCGGGGCGACACGCTGGCGTTCCTGGTGATCTGGCCGGCGGTGAGCGGGGCGGGCCGCGTCCAGACCCGCGCCGTCGGACGGCCGAGAGCCGCCGGGGCGTCCGGCATTGTCGCGACGACCGGCGCGGGAGCGCGGTGAGCCTGTGGGTGGTGCTGATGGTGCCGGTGACGGTGTTCGCCGCGGTGGCGGCGATGGCGGAGCCGCAGCGGCTGCGAGCCGAGGCGTCGCTGGACGAGGCGGCGGCCGACCTGGCCGAGTTGGCGGCGGCGTGGCGCTACGGCGAGCAGACGGCGCGAGGACCCCTGAGCGGATTCCCCCCGGAGTGCGCCGTTTCCGACCCGTCGGTGTCGGGCCGCTGCGAGCTGCTGGCCGCGGCGTTGGCCAGGGATCTGAGCGCGACGGGGGTCGACCTCGGATCGCTGCGGGGCTACTACAGCGATTCGCTGACGACCTCGCGCCTTACGGGTGCCCAGGCCCTGCCGTGCGAGATCGGCGATCCGGCGGCACACCGGTCGGTCGTGGTGGACGCGGCCCACGTCGCCGTGGTCGCCGATTGGCGGGAAGCCGGCTGGGCTGCCGCCCAGGTGTGGTCGCGGGGTCTGCGGATGGGGGCGGAGGCGGTGGGGCGCCTGACGATTCCCGCAGCGGCGGAGAGCCCGGCGACGGTTCCGGCGTGCGGGACGCGCCTGGACGTCTCCGACTCGGCGGGGCGCTCGCTGCGGGTGTCCGACCCGGCGGCACCGTCGCGGCGGCTCCGGAACTCTGTGCCGGCGCGGACCCCGTTCGGGGGATAGACGGCAATGTCGATGCGTGGCGGCGGCCGCGGCGGAGATCGCTGCCGCGTTCGTCATGGCTGAGGCCGACGAGGCGGCTGTCCGCGAGGCGGCGGCCGATCCGTCGTTCCGCCCCGACGATCCCGCCTTCGTTGCGCCGTTCCGGTGGCGTTGCGAGGCGCTGGCGTCGGCGCGGCGGTTCGGTGAGGTCGTGCTCGGCGCGGCCTTCGTCGTGTCCCCCACCGCCGAGCGCCCGTTTCGATGCAAGTTTGTGTTCCGCGACACTCCGTGACCGTCCGGCGCAGCCCCGACCGGCCATCAACGAGCGGCGCTGCTGCCCCGCAAACGCCCGCCGGCTCGGCGTATGGGGGCGGTCCTTCGTTCCGCCCGTCAGCGCGCCTCAAGGGGCGAGTGTCGCGTCCCCAAGCGCCGCAGCCTGCTGGCGTAGGAGCGCGGTGTCTCGCCGTACATCCGCTTGAACTCCGAGATGAAGTGGCTGGCCGTGCTGTATCCGACGGCGCGGCTCGCATTTCCCACCGCCTGGTTCTCCTCCACGAGCAGCGCTCGGGCCCGATCCAACCGCAGCCGCTTCAGATACTGGTAGGGCGCCGAACCGGTGGTCTCCTTGAAGACATGCGCGAACGACGACACCGACATCTCCACATGGCCCGCCATGTCCTCCACCTTGATCGGCTCGCCCAGTCGGTCCCGCATGAACGCGATCGCCGCGGTGATCCGATCGCCGGAGTTCTCGCGCTGCGCCGCCCCGGCGAGCACTGGCCCCTGCCCGCTCCGCAGAATCCGGTAGGCGGTCTCGCGGAGAGCCAGGGGCGCGAGAACCTGCCGGTCCACATCGGTGTCGGTCGCCCGCACGAGCCGCGCCAACGCGCCGGCGAGTTCGTCCCCGAGCGGGCTCACAAGTGCCGGCTCGCTCCCCGGCGGCGAGTTCGACTTCGGCGAGCGGGGGGATGCGGAACTGTCCGGTTGCTGTTCGATCGCCCGCAGAAGCTCGATCGTGAGCACAGGATCGATCCGCAGGATCGCCGCGAGCAGCGGCTCCTCGCTAGAAGCTTCGAGCGCCTCGGTCACGAGCCGCGTGCCCTGCGCCAAGACGATGAACTCGGCTGGGCCGCAGACGCAAGCCCGCTCATCGAGGCGGAGCTGCCCGCGGCCCTGCGCCACGACATAGACCGACAGTGTTGTCACGACCCGCTCGCAAGCCCCCGCCGGGCTGCTGAACCGGTCGTAGGAGAGGCCCGACCAGGCCGACTCGTTAGCACCCTCGGCCACTGCGCGCCCCGCAATGAGGCTGACGAGCTCTTCCACGATGGACACACCATACAGACACGACTAGGCCCGCCCGGCCACGGGCACCGCACGAGCCGACAATCGCCAGTTGATTGCAGGATTCCGATTCTTTGTAGTAGATTGCTGTCAACGCTGTTTCGCCGCCGCCGCTACTGGACGCCCCGGAGGCCGCATCGCCGCGGCGAACTCGTTCTCCTGGTGGATCCGGGCGCGCCGCCCGAAGCGGGAGATCCGGGGCGACCCCGGCAGGTGTTCGAGTGGCTCGATCTGCTCGACTTCGACGGAAGCTAAATGCGGCTGTTCGTGCCGCCGCAGGAGTGGGCCCAGTGGCGGGAGCTACCCACGGCCTTGGGCTCGGCGCCGCAGGTGCTGCCGGTCCCGCCCGGCGGCGACCCCGAGGCGATGGCGCGGCGCCTCAACGAGGTGTGGGAAGCCGAGTGGGAGGCGGGTGGTCGTCTCGGTTCCGTCGTGGCAGCAATTCGACGCCGTCCTGCCGCTGCTCGCACACGCCTCGGTTCTGGTGCATCATCAGCGCTTCGCCGACGAGGGGGACATGATCCGCTACGTCGCCCACCTCGCCACCACGCACGGCCAGACGGGCCGCCGCTTCGACCAGTCCTCGCCGCTGCTGCTCGGCGGCCTCGGAGCGCTGCTGCCGCCGTTCATGGCCGCCACCACGGGCGGCCCGGTGGCCTCACCGCTGCTCGACCTGAGCGCACGGATCGGCGACGTCGTGGAACTGCACAATCGCAAGACCGAATCGGTGGTGCAGCTGTGGACTCAGACGATCGCCCTGCTCAGCCTCGCCGGCGGCATCGTGGCGCTGATGTACCGCAACAACCCCGGCTACTTTGAGCCCAGCCGCGCCGGGGCCGGTCAGCTCGTCCTCGTCGGCATCGCTGGACTGCTGCTCATCGCCACCGGCTTCCTGGTGCGCCATTCGGTGGTCCGCGATGAGCGCTCGGTGCTGGCCCCGCCCACTCGGCGCGGCGCCATGAAGGGGCCGCTGTGAACCCCGCAACCTTCCTCCTCGCCGCCTCGGCGCTGGTCGGGCTGGCGCTGATGGCGCTGGGGCTGCGTCGGCCGAGCTCGTCGGGCGACGCCAACCTGTCCGCGACCCGGCCCGATCCGCCCCCCGGCGCCGGCGGCGCGCCCCCAGCGTTCCGCGGCGCCCCCGCCGAGGCACCTCTGTCGCCGCTGCTTTCGCTGATCGCCCGAGACGGCGCCGACGAGTGCGCCCGGCTCGCGATCACCTACGGCGACATCGAAGGCCTCTCCGCACAGTGGGAGGCTGCCACCGTCGCGACCAAGACCGGAAACACCCACATCGCCGCCGCCGACTCGGGAACCCTGAACGACCGAGACAACGCAGCCGAAGCGGCCCCCGAGTCGGGTGCCGCCTTCTCAACCGCCCAGTGCGCCGTCACAATCCCCGCCGGGTCCTAGCAGGCGGCCATCGAGGCGGCGCTAGTCGGCCCCCAGGTGGTCGCCCGCCGAGCGAGCGTCCGGGGCGGGCGGCCCGTGCGTCAGCCGGCGACGGACGAATTCGTCGAACATGGGCACCGTGAACGCGACGACGCCGCGTCGAGGTGCGTGGCAGAGGCCGCGCTTGATCAGAGCGTCACGCAGCGACCCTGCGCCCGGCGTCGTGCGTCCCATGACGGCGGCCACGTCGGCGGATCTGTGGGGTCCGGCGCCGAGGGAGGCCATCGCAGAGAGATACGCCCGCTCGCCTGGAGTGCTCCGGTCGAGACGAACCCGGAAGAAGCCGGAGTCGAGTTCCTCCTTGGCTATGGGAACAGCAGCCTCCACGTCTGCCCTCGCGATCGTGGCGGGGCCGGCGGCGATGTCCCAGGACTGCTTGCCGAACTCCTGCAGGAAGTACGGGTACCCCTTGGTCGCGTCGAGCACGACATCGAGGGCGCCGGGCTGCCAGCGCACCCCTTCGGCCTGCGCGGGAGCCACCAGCGCTTGGGCCGCCTCAGCGGCGTCGAGGCTGTTGATCTCGTGGAACGCGAAGAGCCGCTCGGCGTACGACTTGGCCTCCCCGGCGAGGGCGGGAACAGACGGCAGCCCGGCGCCGACGGCCATCAGCGGGAGCTGCTCCTGGCTGGTCCGGTGCAGCGCGACGATGAGCGAGGCCAAAGAATCCTTCGATAGGTACTGGATCTCATCGATGGTGAACAGCACGCCCGCCCCGCGCTCGCGCGCCGCCTCCCCGATGGCGCCGAACAGGTCTGCGAGATCCTCCTCGAGGTCGCCCGAGTCGGCCCGGCCCGGCAGCGCATCGATTCCGAGCGTGAGGTCGCCGCTGTCCGGTCGCCAGCGAAGTTGGAACGAGGCGAGCGTCCCGAAAGCCCGCCGGGCGAGGTCGGCGACCCGTCGGCCGGCCGAGAGCCGCAGGAGTGCCTTGCGGGCCAGCGTCGCCGCCGACGCCTCGAAGTCGAGTCTTTCCCTTGCCTCGAGAGACTGGTGGATCCAGCCGTGGCCAGCGGCGATCCGGCCGAACTCCCGCAGCAGAACGGTCTTGCCCACCCCTCGCAACCCGGTCAGCAGCACGCTCCGCGCCGGGCGCCCGAGCCCGAGTCGCTGGACGGCGACGTCGAACTGCTCAATCTCCTCGCCGCGGCCGACCAGCGCGGGCGGCGGGGTGCCAGCACCGGGACTGTAGGGATTGCGAACGGAGTCCATGCCTGCACTATAACGATTTGTCGAGAATATTGAGCTTTGCGGCGTGTGTCGGATTCAGGCTATAGAGCCCGAAACGACCCACGGTCGAGGAGCTCTTGTGCGGCGTTGCGGCCGATGCGCCTATACCGAGAGGCCGTCTGGTTCGGGGGTCGGTCCGAAGCGCGGTGTGACCAGTTCGGCGTCGACGGTGGCCCACAGGTCCAGCACGGCCGGCGCTGCGAAGAGGCGATACCGCTGGCGTCCGACGTTGTGTTGCGCCAGGACGCCTGCCTCTACCAGCGCGTTGACTGCCGGGCCGACCCGGCTAGGCGAGACGCCGAGGCGGCGGCTCGCCGACGCGACGGTCAGCACCGGCGATCCCGGCAGGATCCGTAGGAGTCGGTCCACGCTGGAGTTCGCACGCACCGCGCCGACGTCGAGACGCCAGCCCTCTTGCAGCGCCTCGATGTCGTCGCAGTAGGCGAAGGCCCGGTCGGCGGCTTGGCCCATTGTGGCATCGAACAGCCAGAGCCAGTCGACGACAGCGGTCTGGCGGCCAGCGCTGTCAGGCGCGCCGACGTGTGCGCAGCGCTGCAGCGCCGCCACGTAGTCCTCGGCCCGGCGCGCCAGCACGACGCTCACCGGCGGCACGAACCGCGGGGCCACACCGCGTCGTGCGAGAACCACATGAATCAGTGCACGGCCGGCGCGTCCGTTGCCGTCGCCGAAGGGGTGAATCATCTCGAACTGGGCGTGCGCCAGCGCCGCTTGAAGCAGCGGCTGATGCTCGTCGCCGTTGACGTACTCGATCAGATCCTCCAACAGCACCGGGACGTGCTCTGGGGGCGGCGGTACGAACCGCGCTCCGATCGGCGTGTACTCGCTGCCACCGATCCAGTTCTGGCGCTCGCGGATCTGCCCACCCCATTCCGAGTGTGGCGAGTGGCGCATCAGCGTCCGATGCACCTCAATCAAGTCGCTGAGCTCGAAGCGATCGCCACGGCGCGCGGCCCGTACCGCGGCCGCCATCGCAACGACGTTGGCGGCCACCTCCTCGGCGACCCGATCGCCAGTCTCGACCTCTCGCTCGATGGCCGCTGTCGCAACCGCCAGACGGTCTGCCGGAACGGCCAGACCCTCAATCCACGACGACCCGACCGACTCCGCCCGCAACAAGAACCGACCCAGCCCCTCCAGATCGCGGCCCCGGCGACCGTTCAGATTCCGGATAGTTGCTTCCGCTTCGGTGAGATTGCCCGCCAGGCGGGCCGGAATCGCGAACTCCCAACCGCACAGCGGATCCGGCACGAACGCCCCATAGTGGCCGCTTAGCCGGTCGGCGCGGCGCGGACCCTCGAATGGCGGTGACCAGTAGCGTTGCACCAACTCACCCACCCTGCGCCCCCTTTTGCCTCTAAACGTCGCTCAAGCCACAGTCTAACCCACGGTTTCGTATCAAACCGTGGGTTCTCTACGCCCCTTTTGCGGGTTCGTCGGCTGGTTTGGGAGCGGCGGCTGGGGTCACAAGTCGGTGTCGCCGTGGAGGTCAGTGGCGGTGGCGCCCCAGCAGGTGGCGGTGTGGTCGCGGCGCAGCGCGCACGAGTGCGAACGGCCCGCGGCGACCGCGATGTAGGCGCCGGCCGGCGCGTCGGCCTGGCCGTCCTCGTTGTCCCCCCAGCAGACGACGGCGGCGTCAGCGCGCAGCGCTCAGGAGTGCCAGCGGGCGGTGGAGATCGCCGTGAACGCGCCGGCCGGAGCGTCGGTCTGGCCGCGCTCGTTGTCCCCCCAGCAGGCGATCGCGGCGTCAGCGCGGATCCCGCAGGAATGGTCGAGGCCGGCGGAGACCGCCGTGAAGGAGCCGCCCGGCGGAGGGTAGTGCCGCCCACGGCCCCAGCACTCTACGGCGGCGTCGGGGCGCAAACCGCAGGCGCGCTTGTCGCCGGTAGCGATCGCCGTGAAGGCACCAGGCGGCGGGTCGGTCTGGCTGGAGTGAAGGCCCCAGCACGCCGCGGTTCCGTCGCGGCGCAGCGAGCACGCGTCGGAACCGCCGAGGGACACGGCGGCGAACTCGCCCGCAGGCGGGGCGAACTCGTTGTCGGAGAGCCCTCCCCAGCAGGCGATGGTGCCTTCGGGGCGCAGCCCGCACCCACGAAAGTCGCCCACGGAGACCGCCACGAACGAGCCCGCCGGCGGGCTGGCGTTCCCGGAGTAGACGCCCGCCAGGATGTGGCGCCTCCCCAGCACCCGATCGTGGCGTCGAGGCGCAGCCCGCACGCATACTCCAAGCCGGCGGCGACATCCACGAACGGGCCGCCCTCCGGCACGTCCGACTCGCCGTAGGTGGTCCCCCCCAGCAGGCGACGGCGCCGTCGGGGCGCCGCCGGTGATGTGGTAGGTGAGGTCGATGTGGCCGACGCCGCGGCGCCCGCCGCCGGGCGCCAGGGCGCCTTCGGAGCCCAGGCAGTGGGACGGCGCGGCGAGCGCGATGGCGAGTTCTTCGGGCTCCTCGACGGTGACGGCGAGGGCTTGTGCGGCCGAGCCGGCGGCGTTGTTCGCTCCGAGGGTGACGGTGGCGGTGCCGGCGGCTGCGCCGGGGAGGGTGACCGTCGCGCCGTCGACGCTCGCGGCGAGTGTGGCGTTGTCGCTGCTGGCGGCGCTGTAGCTGTGCACGATGCCGGTGAACGCGTCGGTCACATCGATGGGGAGCTCGCCGCCGACGGCGACGGTGCGGGCGAGGGGCGCGCCGCCCGCCTGCGGCGCGGCGAGCGGGTCGACGGTGACGTTGAAGGACCGCGCGGCGCGCCCGGCGGCGTTGGCGGCGGTCACGGTGACGGTGGTGGACCCCGCCGCTGTACCCCGGAGGGTGACCTGGGAGCCGTCGACGGTCACGGCGAGCACGGCGGCGTCGCCGGGGGCGGCGGTGTAGGCGTCGATGCGCCCGGCGAAGCCCGCGGATATGTCCACGGTGAGGGTCTCGGTGGCCTGCAGGGTTCGTGCGGCGAGCGGGTCGCCGAGGGCCGGCGCGGGCGGGAGGCCCACCCTCACGGCCATGGCCTGCGTGGCGCTGCGGGCCGGGTTGGCGGCCGTCACGGTGACCGCGGCGGTCCCGGCGGCGACGCCGGTCAGCGTCAGCGCCGAGCCCGCCAGGGAAATGTCCAGAACGGCGGCGTCGCTGGAGGTGGCCGTGTAGGAGTCCACGGCGCCGGCGAACGCGCCGGCGACGTCCACCGTCGCGCTGGCGCCGGCAGTGAGGGCCGGCGCGGCTAGGGCGCCCGCGGCTCGGGGCGCGGCGAGGGGGCGGACCGTGACGGCGAAGGACTGTGCGGCGCTGCCGGCGGCGTTGGAGGCCGTGACCGTGACCGTCGCCGCCCCGACGGCGACGCCGTCGAGGGTCACCGACGCGCCGTCCGCGTCCGCCGCGACGACCGACGGGTCGCTGGAGGCGGCGGCATAGGACGCGACAGTACCCCCGAACGCGCCCGACACGTCGACCGTCTTGGCGCCCGGGCGGGGCGGGATCACCTGGGCGTCCAGGGCGCCCGCGGCGGTGGGCACCGCCAGCGGCGACGTGACCCGCAGCGCGAAGGCGCCCTCCCGCTCGGGCAGGTAGGACGCGGCCTCCAGCGTGTAGGCGCCCGGCGCCAGGCTCCGCCGCAGCGACGCCGCCGAGGCCAGCACGCTCCCGCCGGTGCCGGCGCCCTCCAGCAGGAACAGGCGGCCGCCCCGGGCGCCGGCGAGCGCGAACCGCAGCTCGGCCGGCTCGGCGACCGTGAACGACACGTACTCGGCGTAGTGGCGGGTCGCCCGGCTCGCGGTCGCGTTCAGCGACCGGCACGCGTCGCCGCGCTCCCAGGAACCGCCATGGGTGAGGGTCGACCCCGAGGCCACGGCCCCCAGCGGCGCGACGCAGCTGTCCGGCGGCGTCAGCGGCATCGGGTCGACCGTGAGGCTGAAGCCGGCCTCCCGGCCCGCCCGGAAGGCGCTCGTCTCCACCGTGTAGGCGCCCGGCTCCAGCGACCGCCACAACGACGGCGCCCAATCGACGCCGCCGGTCCCCGCCGAGGCCAGCACCCGCCCGCCGGTGCCCGCCCCCTCCAGGAGGTAAATGCGGCTGCTGCGCGGGCTCGTCAGCCGGAACCTGACCTCCACGGCCACCGCCACCGAGAACGACACGAAACGGGCGAAACGGTCCCCGCCGCCGTTGGCCGACCGGCACCCGTCGCCGGAGTCCCACTCGCCCGCCCGCGTCGTGGCCGACCCCACCGCCAGCTCACCCAACGCCACCACGCAACCCGCCGGCGGCACCGCGCCCTCCGCCGCCGCCGGCAAAGCCGGGCCCCCCAACGCGCCCGCCGCCAAAGCCGCCGCCACCACGCACCACACCCAACCCCGCCAACGGCCCGCTCCTCCGCTGCCCATGACGCACCCCTCTCCCCCGCCGCCCCCGGGGCAGCGCTCGACCGGCCAAGCGAATCTAGCACATCGAATGCAGGATTACAATAAATCGTCGCTACATCACAAGATTCTAGTCAGCAGGACGGTGCCACGGCTGACCGAACAGGGGGACGGGTGCGGCGGCACTGCTGGGCGCCGCGGCGGGCATCGACAGGAATCTCGCCCGCTTCCCACCGAGGCGAGAGACGTGTTCACCTCCGCCGCCGGCCGCGGCGGGCATCGACAGGAATCTCGCCCGCTTCGGCTAGACCACAGAGCGCG
>VXNF01000044.1:43081-61259 GCA_009840735.1 Acidimicrobiia bacterium
GCCGCGGCGGGCATCGACAGGAATCTCGCCCGCTTCGGCTAGACCACAGAGCGCGGCGCGAGGCAACACAGCCGACGCTCGCCCACAGGCGGTCATCGCCCGAGTGGGGGCTGGAACCCGCCGGTCGCTGCTCTGGATTCCGGCCCCCGGTCGAGTCTGGGGCTGGCTCTCCGCCGGAATGAGGATTCGGGTTCGGGGCCGACGCGGACGGCGGCCGCGGCGGGTCAGCGGTAGCCGCCGCCCCTGCGGATGCTGTCGATGGAGACGGCCAGAATCAGGATGATGCCCCTCACGACCATCTGCCAGTAGATCGGCACGTTCGTGAGCACGAAGCTGTTGGTGATCACGCCGATGATGATGAGGCCCAGGAACGTGCCCAGCAGGCTGCCTCGCCCTCCGGTGAGAGCCACGCCGCCGAGGAACACCGCGGTGATGATCTCCAACTCGGCGCCCTCGAAGGCGGCGGGCTGAGCCGTCCCGCCCCGCGACATCAAGGCGATGCCGGCGATGCCGGCGAGTATCGCCATCGCCACATAGGACCACATGCGGATGCGGTCCACCTTCACGCCCACGTTGCGGCAGGCGGTGGGGTTGCCGCCAATGGCGTAGAGATAATTCCCGATGACCGAGTGGCGCATGAACCACATGCCGAACAGCAGCACCCCGGCGAACACCCAGAGCGTCACCTTGACGCCCAACTCCTCGCCCCGGCCGAAGTGGCTCCAGGCGTTCACGCCGATGACGATGTTGTCGCCGCTGCTGACGACGTAGGCCAAGCCTCGGAACAGCAGCAGGGTGCCGAGCGTGGCGATGATCGGGTTGACTCGGAGCCGCACGATGATGAACGCGTTGATGAGCCCCATGGTGGCGGCGCACGCCAAGGCGACCAGCCCCGAGACGGCGCCGTTGACGCCGGCGTTGATCATCATGGCGGCGAACATGCCGGTGAACGCGGCCACCGCGGCGATGGACAGGTCGAGGCCCCCGCTGATCAGCAGCACCGTGAGCCCGATTGCCATGAGCCCGCGGATGGACAAGGCGGTGCCGATGTTCACGAAGTTGTTGACGGTGAAGAAGTGGGGCGAGCGCTGCCACGAATAGATGACGAGGGCCGCCAGCGCCACGAGCAGGCCGGGGATCGTCCAGTCGTTCAGGCGCCGGAACGGCCACCAGCGGAATGTGCGCTCGTCGGCGGGCACGAGCAGATCGCCCGCGACCCGCCTCACGGGGCCGGAACCGACGGCGCCGCTCATGGCCGCTCCCCCGGCGGCGGGGACGGGTTCACGACGACCCGCCGTCAGCGGAAGCGGCGGCGAACTGCGACGGCAGCGCCCCGGTGATCCAGCCGATCACCTCGGTCTGTGTCGTCGATGCTGAGGGCACGTCGGCCCACAGCCGCCCCTGGCGCAGCACCAGGATCCGGTCGGCGATGTCGAGGATGTCGCTGAGGTCGTGGGTGATCAGCACGATGGCGTTGCCGTGCGACTTCATGTCCACGACGAGATCATGGACCTGCGCGGTCTGCTCCACGCCGAGCGAGGCGGTCGGCTCGTCCAACAGCAGGATGTCGCCGCCCTGGGCGACGGCCCGTGAGATGGCCACCGCCTGGCGCTGACCGCCCGACAGAACCCCCACGTCGACCCGCACCGAGGGGAGCGTGATGTTGAGGCGTTGCAGCAATTCGGCGGCGTCTCGTTCCATCTTCCGGCGGTTCAACACCAGACCCCAGCGCCGGGGCTCCCGGCCGAGGTAGATGTTGTGGGCCACCGGGCGGGTCTCCACGAGGGAGAGGTCCTGGTACACGGTGGCGATGCCGAGAGCCATGGCGTCGTTCGGGTCGGTGATCGACACCGGCTCGCCGTCGCGGGCAAAGCTCCCCTCATCGGCGTAGTAGACGCCGGAGAGGATCTTGATGAGGGTCGACTTGCCGGCGCCGTTGTCACCGAGCAGACCGATCACCTCGCCGGGCCGGATCTCGACGTCCACCCCGGCGAGGGCCACCACATGACCGAACGCCTTCGACACACCCGTCATGCTGAGGAGCGGCGGCATCACGGACTACCGAAGGTCGACGGGCGGTGGCTAAGCATCGGATTCATGCGGCACAGCGGGTGGGTTCCTCCCGTTGAGAGGTCGCAACGGCGGCCAGATCGGGCGTGTACACCCCGGCAGGCGGCCGCCGGGGCGCACACGATGGTCTCAATCAGCGGCAGCTAGCCGGGGTACAGCTCCCCGACGTTCTCGCGGGTGACCGGAGACACCGACGGGATCACGCGGTCGGGCACGATCCGGCCTTCGAGCATGTCCACCACGGCCGGCACCAGGTACTGCCCGTAGCGCTCGGGGAAGAACGAGATAGTGGCCTTGAAGACCGACTCCTCGTCGGTGCGGTCGCGCAGGTCTACGAGCGCCTCGTCGGAGGCGCCCAGGCCGACCGCTGCGGCGCGGCCCAAGAAGCCGGCCTGCTCCAGCGCCAGGGCGCAGTCCACGCCGGGCTGGTCGCTGTGGCCGAAGCAGAGCACGTTCTGGGCGTCGGGGTTGGCGGTCGCCCAGTCGGTCACCAGCGGGAACACGTCGTCGAGCGCCTGATGCGGGATATCGACGTGGATGTTCTCCTCGGGGATGGGGAACGACTCCAGCACGCCGGCGATGGCGCCGTCGCGCCGCTCGCCCATGACCTGCACGCCCTGGGTCCAGATGACCACCAGCTCGGTCTCGGCAGGATCCCAGCCCTGCTCCTCGGCGAAGCCCGCCAGGTAGCGGCCCGCCTCGAGGGAGGCCTCAAAGTTGTCGGGGCCGAAGTTCTTGCAACCCGGATGCGGGCCGTCCCAGGTGATGCAGGGCAGGCCAGCGTCGATGTAGATGCCGGCGATCAGCTCCTCGGTGCCGGCGATCCAGTTGGCGAAGATCACGCCGTCGGCCTCTTGGGCGACGATCAGGTTGGCGCACTCCACGGTCTTCTCTTGGTCATACGCGTTGTCGCAGAAGACGATGTCTACCCCCATGGCGTCGGCCACCTCGTAGATGCTGTCGGTGACCGAGTCGGTGAACGGGATGCCGGCGAGCCCGTCGGCGTGGCCGATCGTCCAGCTCTGCGTGGCCGGGCGGATGACCGCCTCGTAGTCGCCGGCGATGGCCTTCACGTTGTGGCGGGCCACCTCGGCTGCCTCCTCGCGGACCGACGCGGCCTCCTCGCGGGCCGAGGCGGCCTCCGCCTGAGCGGCGGCAGCCTCCTCCTGAGCGGCAGCAGCCTCCTCCTGAGCGGACTCGGCGTCGGCCTGCGCGGACGCTGCTTCTGCCCTCGCGGACGCGGCCTCGGCGCTGGCCGCCTCGGCCGCTGCCTGCGCGTCGGCGAGCGCCGCCTCGGCGGCGGCCACGGCGTCCTCGCTGCCTTCGGCGGTGGCGAGGGCGAGGTCGGCGGCAGCCTGGGCTGCGTCAGCCGCCGCTTTGGCAGCAGCCGCTTCGGCGCTCGCCGCGTCCGCTGCGGCGGCGGCCGCGTCTGCGGTTGCGCTCGCCGCTCCGGCCTCGGCCGCCCCGGAGGAAGCCGCCGAGCCGGCGCTCTGCGCCTCCGACATCGCCGACGCGGCGTCCGAACGGGCCGCGCTCGCCTCGGCCATCGCCGCGTCCGCCGCCTCCTGTGCGGAGTCGTCGGCGGCACAGGCGCTCGCCACTAGGGCGCACGCCGCGCACAGGGCGGCGATCACCCAGAGATTCCTACGTCGAGAGATCATGTCCCCTCCCGCTTCTCACGTCCGCAGCCAGAGACGGCTGCGACCAAACGTCCGGCGCAAAATAGCAGACAACGAAATCGCGGTCCGAAGCCGTTGCTTGGCCGTCGATCCACGGGCAGGCGACGGCAGCCGCGAGGCGCGACGACGCGCTCGTTGTGCAATAGCCTCCACGCGGGCAACCGCATTGCAGCAGGGGGAAGTAAGTGGCGCTGGCAGCGACGGCGGAGCAGAAGGAACTTCTGAACACCCAGGGGTTCTTCGTGATCGAGGAGTACCTGGAAGCTGGCGAGGTGGCGGTGCTCAACGACGCCTTCGAGGAGGTCGGGGCGCGGCTGCGGCGCGAGCGCGGCATGGCGGCGGACTCGCAGCTCAGCGTCCGCAACGGCCTCGTGAAGCACCGAGCGTTCCTGAACCTCATGGACCGGCCCGACATCTTGCGTTACGTGGTCGACCTGGTGGGCTGGAACGTCCAGAACCGCGACAGCGTGATCCTCTGGACGCCGCCGACGCCGGGCCGGCACCCGTCGGCGCTGTCGCTCGGCTGGCACTTCGACTACGAGGAAGAGTTCATGGGCATCGGCAGCGACGGCCCGATGCCCTGGATCGACTTCAAGATCGGCTGGTACGTCTCCGACGCCACCGAAGAAGGCCACGCCAGCATCCTGTTCGTGCCCGGCAGCCACCTCTGGGGCATGCAGCGGCGGGCCCGCTGGCGCGAAGAGATGCGCCCCGAGGACGTCTTCGAGCTGAAGGTGCCCCCCGGAAGCCTCATGATGTGGCGCCCCACGCTGCTGCACGCCGCCGGCCCGAACCGGGGCACCCACGAGCGCCGCGCCCTCTACATCAGCTACGCGCCCCGCTGGATCCGCCCCTCGGGCCACGTCGAACAGGATCCCGACCTCGTCGCCCGCAGCGACCCCATCCGACGGCAGTTGCTGGGGGCGATGGGCAACCTCTCCCACCCGCTGGGGCCCGACCCGGAGAACCATCCCGACTCCCAGTACTGGTTCGCCGCCGACTGGGACAACATCCCTCTCAAGCAGTGGGCCGAGGAGCAGGCCGGCGATCCCCCCTACGACTGGGGCACCGGCTACGGCGTCGGCACGGTGAAGGGGCCGGGGTACGCCTTCGACGACAACACCGACCCGCGCCACATCTGAGCCGACGCCAGCCGCGCCGGAGCCTCGCGGGCGGCGCAGCGATACGCGGGCGGCGCGCCGCGTTCGGCTATTCGCTGGCTGATGCGGGCGGGGCGAAGTCGATCATCAGCCGCGAGAAGGGATCGTCTGGCGGCTCGGAAAACTCCTCTGCGGCGCGCGCCGCCAGCGCCTCGACGTCCACGACCCGACCCCGGCGCAGCACGAGGCGCACGTCGGACAGCACGCAGATGTCCGCCAGCGGGTCACCGCCGACGGCGACCAGGTCCGCCACGGCTCCCGCCCTGATCCGTCCGCGGTCCGCGAGGCCGAGATGGTCAGCGGCGACCGAGGTGGCCGACGCCAAGGCGGCCGCCGGCGCGAGCCCGGCGTCGACGAGCAGCGACAGCTCGTCGTGCAGGGAGAACCCCGGCACGAGGTGCGGGAAGGGTGCGTCGGCGCCGGCGACGATGGTGCAGCCGGCGGCGGCTAAGGCGCCGAGGACCCGCTTCATCGTGTTGACGCTGCGCTGGCGGTCGAGGCGCTCGCTGACGCCTGTCGTGCGGTGCGGGAAGCGCTGCCAGACCGCGGTGATGTCGGGATGAACCCAGCGGTCGCGCCGGTCGTGGCGCAAGGCGGTGTCGTTCAAGCGGCAGAGCCGGTCCCAGACCACCAGCGTCGGGCACTGCACGACCCCGGCGTTCGCTAGCGAGGCGGCCGAGGCGGCGACCTGCTCCACGTTCGTGCGCCAGCCGTCGACGTGGTGGACGCAGCCGGTCAGGTGCTGCACCTCGCGCACTCCCGCCGAGACCGCCGCTGCCAGAGCCACCGACGGTCCGAGGTGCGCCAGCAGCGGCAGCCCGCGACGGTCGGCCTGGGTGGCCGCGGCGCCGATCTGCTCGGTGGCCAGGTTGACGTACAGCTTCACCGCGTCGGCGCCGCGTTCGGCCATCTCGTCCACCGAGCGCCGGATCGCCGCCGCGTCGGCATGCGAGCGGCCGATGTGGGGCCAGAACGCCGACGCTCCGTCCAGCAGCGGGCCGCAGCAGAGAATGTCCGGGCCGGCCATCGGGTCGGACCTGCTGCGCTCACGGCGCGAGAGGATCCAATCCGGGTCGTTGCCCGTGTCGCGCACCGTCGTCACCCCGGCCGCCAAGAACGCCGGCAGCATCCAGTCCGAGAGATGGGTGTGGCAGTCGATCAGGCCCGGAAGCAGCGTGCAGCCGGAAAGTTGTCGCACTGCCATGCCCTCCGGCAGCGCGCCCGCTGCCTCCACGCCGATGACCCGCTCCCCCTCGACCACGACGGCGTGAGCCTCCCGGCGCCGCTCGCCGTCGAACAGCGCCGTCGGGGCGAGCGCGAACCGGTCCACGGCCGGCTCAGTAGATGAGGCCGCCCCCGCTCACGTTGAGCGTGGCGCCGTTGACGAAGCTGGCGTGGATCGACGCCAAGAACACCACGACGGCGGCCAACTCCTCGGGCTGGCCGATCCGGCGCAGCGGGCACGCCTGCCTCGAGGCCTCCTCGATCTCTGGGGGCAGGTCGTTGTGCTGCATCGGGGTGTCGACCTGGCCGGGAGCGATGGCGTTCACCAGGATGCCGTGCGGGCCGTAGCGGCGGGCGAAGCCGCGGCTCAGCGTGATCACCCCAGCCTTGCCGGCGAGGTAGGCGTCGCTGCCGAACACCGGCCCGCCCCACCAACCGCCCGAACTGAAGTTGATGATCCGCCCGCCGCCGCCGGCTGTGACCATGGCGTTGCCGACGGCCCTGTTCAGGAAGAACGTGGCCTTCATGTTGACGTCGTTCTGGGCGTCCCAGTCCTCGGGCGTCACGTCGTCGGGGTCTTGGCGCCGCAGCAGGGCCGCCACATGGGCCAGCGCCCAGAGGTCGCCGAGCTCTTCGACGATGCCGGCCACGAGACCGTCGATGGCCGCTGCATTGCCCAGATCGAAGGTGATGGCGCGGTGCCCCGCGCCGTCGAGACTTGCTACCACCTCCGCTAGCCCGGCGGCGTTGACGTCCACCGCGGCCACCCGGGCGCCGGCGGCGGCCATGGCCCGGGCGGTGGCGGCCCCGACGCCGCGGGCGGCGCCGGTCACGATGACGCCGCGCCCCCCCAGGCCGGCGCCCAGAGCCCCGTAGCCGACGCCAGCCTGTTCAGTCATCGCGCTCAGTCATGCGAGCCGCTCGGCAACCCGAGCGTCATCCCGGCGGCATGGTGAACGGCTCGGGGTCAGCGAAGCGCCTCAGCACGTTGTTACTAATGGCGGCCACGTTGTTGTCGTAGCCGAAGCTGCCGAGGCTGCCCGACCAGGCGATCGAGCCGGTGGAGAAGACCGCCCCGCCCCCGGGCGTCTCGAAGAACACCATGTCGGCGCGGATCTTCTCCGGCGCCTCGGGGTCGATGTCCGGCAGCACGTCCCCGAGCGAGGTCACCATCAGCTCGTAGAGGTTCGAGTGCCCCTCCGAGGAGGCCAGCACGAGGGCGTGGGCGGGGGTTCCCAGTCCGGCGTCGACCCGCTCGATCTCATAGCCCGCGGCCCCGCCTTGCAGGATGCCGAAGTCGCCGATGATCTCGTCGTCCACGCCTTCGAAGACGAACGCCGCCCGCTGGTCACCGCTCGCCGCGCTGCGCCGGTAGTAGGAGCAGGCGTCGAACCCCTGGGTGATGAACCCCACGCCGCCGATGGTGTGCGGCGCCCGGCCGATGCCGATCCAAGTGCCGGCGGGCTCGCCGGTGAAGGTGTCGTGGCCCTGGCTGGCGTCGGCGCGCCAGAGCCGCGGCAGGTCCGGTCGGCGCACCTCGGCCATCCCGGAGCGACTGGGGTGGTAGGCGATGCGGTGCCAGTAGGTGTTGCCGCCGAGGTTGATCAGCCGCCCGCCGCGGCGCACGAAGCCCTCGACGGCATCCATCATGGGGGTGCTCGTGTACTCGGGGTGCGAACTCGTGACGAGGACCCGATAGGGCGCCAACGCCGCGAGGCCCTCGCGGTCGAGGTCGTCGTCGCTGATCACGTCGTAGGCGATGCCCGTTCGTTCCAGCCAGGCCACGATCAGCAGGTCTTGGCAGAACTTGTACATGCGGCCGTGCGGGCGGAAGTTGGTGACCGGGCGGTGCATCGAGGAATGCACGACGGTGCTGCCGTCGGCGTGGTTGTCGTAGGTGCAGCCGCCGATTCGCCCGCAGCGCAGCATCAGCAGGTCGGTCTCGTCCAACACGGTGAGGCGTCCGTGAATCATCTCGTTCCACGGGCTGAGGACGCGCATCTGCAGGTTGGCGTAGGCGATGTAGGTAGCGGTCGGCAGCAGGAACGCCACGTCGCCCGTCGGGGCGTCCGCCGCGGGGCGCACCGCGAACGGCACCCAGAACTCCGCCCCGCCGGCCCGGAAGCGGCCCGCGTAGCAGCCGCTGGCCCAGTCGGCGGGCACCCGCAGCGTCTGGGTGGTGTCCCAGAGGGCGTCGCTGATGTCGTCGCTGTGGAAGTGGATCGCCCCGTACTCCGCGGGCGCGGCGCGCCAGTCCGACGTCCGCCCCGACCAGTTGGCGCCGCCGACGCCGCGGGTCGGCATGTTGACGATGCTGCCGTGGCGCTCGTTGCCGGAGACGTCGACGACGTTCTCGCTGCCGATGTCGACGGAGAAGTCCCAGTCTCCGAGCGTCCCGTCGGCGGCCGCGGCGGGACCCTGCTCGGCGAGTGCCTCGATCTCGGCTTCGTCCAGGGCTCGCCCGAACAGCCGCGGGCGCTCGATGCGTCCGTTGAAGCACGACACGGCGTGGTGTGCCTCGGTCCGCTCGGCGCCGATGAGGATCGGACCGTCGCCCAGGCCGGCGACCGGCCCGCCGCGGTGCTCTTCGTGTACCCAGCCCCGCTCCTCGAGGCGATGTGAAGCGAGTCGCCCCGCACTGAACGTGACTCCCCCGGCGCCGTCGCAGCGCACGGCGACGCACGACCAGCGCGCCTCGGCGACGGCCACGTCGCTGAGCGTGACCTCGCCGACGGTCCCGTCGCCGCAGACGAACCCCAGATGCCCGTCGGGTCCGACGAACAGGCCGGCGCCGGTGGCGGTGTCGTTGCAGTAGGTGCCGAACAGCATTTGGTGGCCCGCCGACAGCAGCGTCGGGAACACCGACAGGACGATGGTGAAGCCCCCTTCGGCGTGCCCGCCCGCGCCGGCAGGCACCCGGACGTACGAGCCGGGGTGGATCTCCTGGTGGCGGGACGTGTACTCGCCGCACTCCGGCGTGCCCATCTCGGTCGCCGCATAGGGCGGCACGTCCGGGCCGTCGCCCAGGTCGGGGCTGAGCAGGCGCACGATGTCGAGCCGGTAGGTCTCGGCGCCCGAGCACGACGCCTTGAAGTTGATCTCCTCGCCCGCCCGGAGCGTCTGGCGGTCGGCGTAGGCCAACAGCTCGGGGCCCTCGAAGCCGGCGCGGGCCTCCGACGGCTCTTCGGGCGGCGGGCCCCGGTCTCCTTCAGGTTCGGCGCCGAACAGCGTCGCCCAGCGCAGCCGGAAGACGTAGCGCTCCGCCTCCTCGATGTCGTCGAAGACCACCTCCGGCAGGCGTTCGACGCCCAGCGGGTCACCCTCGGTGAATCGGGCCAGCATCCACTCCACGTTGGAGCGAGTCATCAGCAGGAAGTGCTTGCCGACGATGGGGCTCCCCCGCATGTAGTTCAGCAGCGACTGCAAGTCGGGGCTGTGGCGTCCGAAGGGCCGGCCCATGAACTCCTCGAACAGGTCGGCCCGCCCGCCGTCGATCCCCCGCGGCAGCTTCGGCGCCGAGACAGCGGCGCTCATCGGCGCAGCCCCTCGATAGTCAGCACCCTGGCGGGGTTGTGGACGATCAGGGTCTCCACTTCCGCCTCGCCCCAGCCGGCGTCGCGGAACAGCGGCAGCACATGGTTGAGTGTGTGGGCATAGCCCCAGCCGCCGTAGGCCAGCAGCCGGGTCTTCACGCCGCCCATGTCCTGGGACACGAACAGTTGCCCGAGGTGGCCCCGCTGCGCCAGCCCGACCATGCCTGCCACGATGTCGTAGTCGCTCGGCGGGTACTTCCCCAGCCCGATTAGCGAATGGTCGAAACCCATGAGGTCGTAGGCCAGGTTGACGCCGCGTTCGAGCAGCGCCAGTTGGTAGGGCAGGTCGTCGATGGCGGTGTTCATGTGCCCGAGAATCACCCGCTGCGGATCGACTCCCTCTGCTTCGAGGGCGTCCAGCACCTTGATCCCCTCGAACCCCCACGGGTGCAGATGGATGGAGATGGGCAGGTCGGTCTCGGCGTGCGCCCAGGCGGCGGCCCGCAGCATGCGGAACTCCTCGGGCTGAACGGGGTCGTAGGTGCCGACCTCGCCGATGATTCCGGGCCGGATGCCCGTGTCGTCCACGCCGTTGCGCCACTCCTCGACCATCTCCGCCGCTAGGTCCTCGGTGGAACGCTCGGCGGTGCCCGGGGGGTGCGACGCCGCTAGGTAGTAGAAGCCACCCATGATCACGTTCAGCCCGCTGCGCTCGGCGATGTGGCGCAGGATGAGCGGCTCGCGCGCCATGTGGCGGGGGGTCACCTCGACGATGGTGCGCCCGCCGGCCGCGTGGAACGGCGCCAACTCTTCCAGAACCTGCTCCACGTCGGTCTGGTGGTAGTTGTCGGGAAACCCGCCGGGGTTCCAGCGCGCCTCGGCGGCGGTACACATGGTGAGCGGCTCGGTGGTGACCACGGGGTAGCCGTGGATCTCCAGGATCGGCCGGCAGTCGATGTGCAGATGCTCATGCACATGCGTCGGCCCCAACTCACCCACCGGCACCGGTCCAGTCACGGTCATGGCACAAGCCCCTTTGACGGTCGCATCGGTGGTCACGGCGTCAAGCCCCGCGAATACGCAATGAAGTCCGCCATGAAGGCGATCGTACCGGTTCAAGCACGGCGAAGCCGGAGCGGAGTACGAGTCGGCCGAGGGTGCCCACTGAGCGCCGTTTGATCGGGCTGGCTGCATTACGGCCTCAAGCCCGTGCCGGGGGCCGACCTGGACGCCTTCGACACTCGTCGCCTGCGCGACTACCAAGAAAGCTGGCCTGCGTTACGCCCGCAATCAGACCGTGGTCAACGTCATGCGCGACTACGGGTACGTCGACGCCCGGGGCATGGGTGTCCGCAGCAAGATCATCCCGGGGATGCGCGCCCACAACGACACCGAGCCGGACCTCGTCGAGGAGGAGCACCGCTTCACGGTCCGCCTCTGGAAGTAGCCGCCCGTCTTAGCACTATCCAGCGAACCTGCCCGCTGCGAGACAGCAGACGTTGACAGTGCCTGCCTTCAGCGCTGCGCCAGCACCGGTCCCAGAGCCGACAGTGCCGCCTTGTCAATACTCCCTATCGCCTTGTAGGATCGTGGCATGCCAGTTCGACATTTCCGGGTGTCTGAGCGGGGCCAGATGTCGCTTCCGGCCGAGGCTCGCCGCCGATGGGACCTAACCGGCGGCGGCGCAGTGGAGATCGCGGACCTCGGCTCCGCGCTGGTCGTCGTCCCCGCCGGCGGTGACGGAATCCGAAGTCTCCTCAGAGCCTCCATCGACGAAGCCGGCGGTTACCGGTCCCTGGCCGCCCGGGTGGCGACCGACGAGCCTGATCTCAGGTGACCGACACCGTCCTGGTCGACGACCACAACCTGCTGCGGTTGCTCCTCGACGACGAGCCGGAGGGTCTTCGCGCCGCGGGTACTGGAATCGCAACCACGGGACTCTGGTACCACCGGCTCTGTCGGGCTGTATCCGACCAGACCGTCGTCGGGTCAATGTCGCGCCGTCTGGGCGGGTTAGACCCAAAGGCCACCGCCAACATCATCGGCGCGGTCGTCGACCTTCCCTCCGACGTCGAACTGATCTCCCTTCGCTCGCTCGGCTGGCCGATGGGGGAACTGGTCCGCGGCGGTGTGCGACTGAACCTGCTCGCGCTGGAAGCGCTGGCCGCCGCGCAATTCCTCAATGCCGAGATTTGTCTCGCCGCGACGAACGACAACCCTCCCCTTGTCGCCGCTGCCCGCACCGCGGGAATCGCGATGAGGCGCTTGGCATGACGATCACCGTCGAGGGGAGGGAACACCTCCCGCGACGCCAGCCGACAATTGCGAGAGCCACCGAGCCGGACCTCGTCGAGGAGGAGCACCGCTTCACGGTCCGCCTCTGGAAGTAGCCAGCCCCGCCTGAGCACTGTCGCCGCAGTCTCGTATCTGTGGTCGCTTCAGCACTCCCGGTGGCACCCAGCCTCGACGACGCCCGTCACGCGGCTGATGCCGTTGCAACCGACGGCGTGTGCAGGGTGCTGCTGTACGGCTCGGTTGCCCGCGGCCGGCAGATCGCTGGCAGCGACATCGACCTCGTGGTCGTATTCGACGACATCGACTACACCGCCCGTCGGAATCTCGCGGGTGATCTGCGGGGCCGGGCGCGGCGAGCAGCGGGCTGCCCGGTGGACGTGCGGATCACAGATCTGCCCGAGTGGACGCACCGCAGCGAGTCGGTGACGACCTCCTTCGAGCACGACATCCTCCGCCACGCCGTGGTCCTGTTCGACGCGGCGCCGCGGGAAGTGAACTGGGGGAAGGAGATCGGCTTGCCTGCCACAAACGAGGCGGAGGCCGTCGCCTCCCTATACACGCCCGGATCGCGCTGGTCGTCCTGCAGCCTCTGATCGCCCCGCAGCCGGTGGAGTCGGCTGCGCTGGAAGAGGCCGACCTTTCCGCATACACGTCGGCGCTTTCGGGGCGTCTGTCGAGCCTCTGCGGGCAAGCGCACGCGGCTTTGGAGAACTCGCTGGAGGCACTCGTCCATCTGCAAGGCGACGAGCGCCCACCGCGAACACACGATCTGTCCTTGCTCCTCGCAATGCTCACCAGCGAGACGCGCGGCGACGCCGAGGCGATTCTGGGCGATGTCGTGGAGACGGACACCTCTCTTGGGCGCGCCCGCGGCACCTACCCCGGCGTTCCGCGATCGAGACTCTTGCCACACGTATCCCATGGGATACAATTGGTCCTGATGCCGGAAGTTCGCCAGACCGAGGCTTACGCGCGTTGGTTCCGGCGGCTCAGAGATAGGCAGGCACGAGCACAGATCGATGTCCGCATCCGCCGGCTGTCGCTGGGGAACCCCGGTGACGCAAGACCGGTTGGGGGAGGCGTCTCCGAACTCCGCATCGACTACGGGCCCGGATACCGGGTCTATTTCTTGCGAAGGGGCCGATCCTTGATCGTCCTGCTCGGCGGCGGCGACAAGGACAGTCAGGACCGGGACATTCGACGAGCACTGCAACTCGCGCAAGGCTTGCAGGAGGACATAACATGACAGATACCGAAACCCAGCCGTGGGACGCTGCGGAGCACTTGGAGACCAGCGAGGACATGGTCGCCTACCTGGAGGCGGCGCTCGATCAGAGCGATCCAAAACTCGTGACGGCCGTACTCGGCGACATCGCCAGATCCAAGGGGATGACCAAGGTGGCGCAGGAGGCGGGACTGGGAAGAGAGAGCCTCTACAAGTCGCTCTCGCCGGACGGCAACCCGGAGTTCGGCACCGTTCTCCGGGTGGTGCGAGCACTGGGGCTCAGGCTCCGCGCGGCGACCTTGTGACGGCGATCAGCGAAGTTCCCCAGTTCTGCTCAGCGGAGACGACCTCGAGGCGTTCGATTGCGGAGTCGCTGCCATGGCAGTCTCCGGGAAACAGCGGGCCCGTCGGCGGCGCAACGCCGCCGAACTCGGCACTCAACGTGGACGAGCAGCGACAAGGTCGCCCGAGATCAGGGGGCCAGCATGGTGATGGGGGCGACCTGGACGCCGTCGGGGCGGCGGTAGGCGGCGCCGGTGGAAGTCACGACGAGGAGGGCAGCAAGTTCCTCGCGGCGGCGGCTGGCTACCTTGTTCCTGAGCCTGAGCAATGACCTCGCCGCTCTGTCGACCGACGCAAAGCCGGAGTTCAGCTTGACCTCGGCGGCGATCCAGGCACCGTCGGTGCGCTCGATGATCGCGTCGCACTCCAGACCAGAGTTGTCCCTGTAGTGGTACACGCTGCCGCGCTCGGTGCCGCTGTAGATCCGCAGGTCCCGCACCGCCAGCGACTCGAACAACTGTCCGAACACGACGGGGTTCGCGAGCAGACGTCGTGAGGGCGTGCCTTCAGTGCTGCGCCAGCACCGGTCCCAGGGCCGACAGTGCCGCCGCGTAGCCCAGCGGTGCCGCCACAGAATCACCGATCCACTTCGCCAGCTGGGCACGGGTGGCGGATCGGTTCGGCTCTGGCCAGAACACATAGTCGTCGGGGAATCCCTGCAGCCGGGCCGCCTCGGCAGGCGTGAGCGTGCGCCGCTCGGTCGGATGCACGAACCGGCCCCGCCCCTGTGTCATGAACCCGGTGGTTATGGTCGGCGCAGGCCGCCCGGCGTGCATCCGCCCGTACACGGATCCGTAACTCGTGCCGTCCTGATGGCATTCCGGACGCTCCGACAGCGACAGGTCGTGCGCATCCTGTTCGAACAGCCAGTTGATCCGCTCGCGGGTTACGTCGGTGAACTCTGGCACCGCGTGCATGGCCGGGTAGCGCGAGAGCCCCTGCCCGCCACCGATCGCCCACATGACCGAACGCGCCGAGTCCGCGGCGAGCACATCGCTCACCTCAGACAGCGAGACCGGCTCGGGATCGGTAGACGATTCCTGGCGACGCGCCACAAGGAAGTGGCGTCGCCGGCTCTGCGGCCAGCCCATGGCGTCAGCGGCCAGCACGCCCTCCGTCACCGCGTAGCCGCACGAACGCAGCAGCGCGCAGGTCGTCCGGACGACCCGGGCGTCGTCGTGGACAACCGAAGGGACGTTCTCGATCAACACGGCGCGCGCATCACACGCCGCCGCGAACGCGGGCACAGCCAAGTACAGCAGGTTCCGCCGGTCGCTGCGGCGCGAGCGATTGTTGAGGTTCGAGTGACCCTGACACGGCGGGCCCGCCATCACGAGATCAACCCTCGTCGACGCCGACGCGACAGATTCGTCGAGAAGCTTCGGCGGATACACGAACCTCGCTGCGTCGCCCAGCCCCAGGATCCGGTAGTCGCTCAGCGACGTGACCGACTCTGCCTCCAACAGGCGCGTCCGATGGTTGCGACGGTGAACGGCCAGAGCGTCGGAGTCGATGTCCACGGCCAGTTCGCACACCGGCTGTCTCCCCGCCTCGGCCAGCAGTCGCGCGACGCCCACCATCAGTCCGCCGGCCCCCGCGAACAGATCGACGACTCGCATCGGCCGGCGGGGCATACCGGCGGTCTCATCTGCGAGCGGGACGGCACCGCCGAGCACGGCCAGCCACCATGCCCCGGCCGGATCGCGCCGCGCCGCCTCCCATTCCGCTTCGGCCATGCGGTCGCGGGGAATATGCGACCGAAGCAACTTGTCGCGGACCGGCAGGCGACGCTCAAGGCGGTCTCCCTCGACCTGCACGCGAGCCGTCCCCCGCAACTCCGTTAGCGGGCTCACCTCGACCACTTGTCCCAGATTTCGGCGACCAGCCTGTCGGCCGCCTCGTCTTCGAGCACCGACGGCACCAGGTTGTTGAACGTTCGAGTCAATTCCTTGACGAGGCCCCGAAGCGGGGACGTGGCGAGCCGCGTCGCCTCGTTGGCTTGACGTCGGACCATGGCGCGAACAATCGCCGGGTGCTCTCCCAACCTCACCCGCAGTATGTGGCTACGCCAGAAATCCGTGCCCTCGCGGACCGCCGCGGCGAGGTGTTCCTCGCGGCCGCCGAGCATGTTGACGCGCAGCCACATGCGCGCAGGCACGCACTCGCTGAATTTCTTCCCGTCCACGTAGGGCCTGAACTTCTCGGGCCCGGGACCTTCCTGGTCCTCTCCTTCGGTCGGGCGGAACGCCTTCGGCTCACGCCAAACTGCGAAGTTCCAAAGGTGGGCCAGCGCCACGTACCGCCAGAAACCCGGGTCGTCCAGCATCGGGACGGTCACCGAGGACTGAGGCAGCGCCCTGTACAGCAAGATGGCAGCCCGCCCCTCGATCTGATCCTGGTCAAGGCCAGCTGCGTCCGGGGCCGCGGGTTCGATCAGCCGTTCGATCTCGGTTCGGGCCCGATTGAGGGCATGCGTGTCGAACTCGGCGCCGTCGCCGCGCGTTCGTAGATCGGCCTGAAGGTCGTACCCAAGGTCATCGCGACGAGCCGCAACGTCAGACGCGGCGCATGCTCGGATCCGCGCCCTCGCGGTGCGCAGAGTCGCGGACTCGTCAAGGACGGGGTAGCTCGTCACTGCAGCACCATCGACTTCAGCACCGCGCCGCGAAGTCCGACCGCGTCCTCGGCCATCGCCACGGCCACCTCGGGACGCTCCCGACAGAGTTTCAGCACCTCGTCGCGGTCGGTCTTGGCGGCACTCGATACATATCGGACCACCCTGCCGACAATGGAGTCCTTGAGCTCGTCGTAGCTGCGATGCCGGTCTTCGCCATGTTCGTCATCGAGAGAGCCCGCAAGGGCATGCACAATCGCGCTGATCAGGTCGACGACAAGACGGCGTTGCAGATATTGCGCCTGCGGCGACGCCCGTTGGGCGTCCAGCATGCCGAGCAGCTCCTCGTCCACCCAGTAGGTCAGCACGCCGCCCTCGTCGAATCGCTCGAGCAGGTCGTCCCCGTCGAACTCGACGAAGGTGAGTGTCTCGGCGCCGAGACCCAGTCGTCGGCGGTTCTCGGCATCGAGAGGATGCGGCCGGAACAGCTCTCTCTCAGCTGTGGTGCGGACGCGGAAGGAGGCCCGCGCCAGCCAGGTTCCGGCCCGGCTCGGTCGCATGCCGACTCGGCGAAGCGACGGTTCAAGATCCTGCGTCAGGACAATGTACGCGTCGACGAATGCCCCGTGGGTCTCGGCCAGGAACACGGCTCGGCGAGAGACTCCTGCAGCACCCTCGATCACCACTGAGGGATCCAAGTCTCCGAGATCCGCGAAGCTCTGCTCAAAAACGAGTTCGTGTAGCTTCAGGCCGCTGCTTCGGGCAGTCACGGCCAGAGCAACCTGCCGGCTGTCTATTCCCATCGACTCGGCGCCGGCGCTCAGGTCACTCTTGAACGCGCTGAATCCGTCCGCCGCGGCCCACGCGAGCGAGACCGTTCCCAGCGCGAACGTGCCGTCGTCCACTGTGACGGCTTGCCCCGCTTTGCAGGTGAGATCGCCAAACCTCAGTACGGTGCCCTCCAACGCCCGCTCGAGCCGCTCGTCGACGTCGAACGGACGGAACGTCCGCCTCTCGCTGCTCATCGGGCGGACGGCAAGTCGGAGCCTTGACGCAATTCGGCGTTCACCCGCAGGCTGCCGGTCCAGTCCGCCGAGTATTCGTCGCTCAGGTACTCGAAGCGGGCCACCTCGCCTGCCCTCAACCTGCCCCTGAATGTGTCGTTGCCGTCCGCGACGAAACCCGGAGGCGCGTTGACCGCCATCTCAACCCTGTCCCCGGAGCGGTCGTCCTCCACGAACCTGTAGCGCAAGGTGACCTCAACCTCATCCCCGTCGGCGCGGCTGGGTTGGTGGTGCTCGCTGAACTCCACCGAAGCGGTACCGGTCAGTCGGATCAGTCCGCTGGGGGCGCTCTCAAGTCGTCCGCCCGGCATGATCTTGAATGGACGCGGCGCTGGCCGGGGCGCTCGCTCGCCGGTACCCGAGCCGCCCAGCAGGGCCCGCATGATGCGGTCGAACTCCGGCAGGCGAACTTGGCCGGCGGGCTTGGGTTTCGGCCTCAGGTCTCGGCTGAAGTTGTTGGCGTTGGCCCTGATTCGATCCAGAATCGCCTTGGCGAGGGCCGCGTGCTCCTCGGAGACGTCCCCGGAGGGGCTTGTGCGCCACGCGTCGTGCAATTTGGGTTCGGTCTGTCGAAGCGCCTCGTCGACCGAGTCGTCGGCCACGAACACGCCGCGGACATACGGCGGTCGCTGCCGTGTGACCAGATACTCCACCACCATTCGGGGCTTGCGGACGAGCGCCACGAGGCTCGCGTGCGCCGGTTCGAGTCCGTCTGAGTCGGCGTCCGGGTCGACAAGTTCGGGATATGACCACCCCGGAAACTCCGACACCAGACCCAGCACGCCCGGCGAGTCGAATCGTCCAATGCCCTGGAGCCGGTGGCGCCTCACATCCGGGCGCGTCGCGTCTTGGGGCATGGTGGCGACCTCGTAGGCCCGACTGAACGACCGCAGGACCGGATCCTCCATCGGCCGTGGGCAGAGACGGGGGGGGGGGGGGGGGGGGGGGGGGGGGGGGGGGGGGGGGGGGGGG